>DATKVW010000082.1:0-4889 GCA_035529875.1 Dehalococcoidales bacterium
GGAAAAAGTAATCATATCCAGAATTGCCTTGGTACGAGTAGAAAGGTGACCATAAATAAGGTCTAACTTGACAAATGCACCTTTTTGGAGGGCGTATCCCCCGGCAAGACAAGCCAGTATAACCATAGCAAATTGAAGCGTTAGCCAAATCCACAGGGAGGGACTGTTAAACAGGTACCTCATTGCTACATCATACACACCAAGGATCATCAGATAGATAATGATGAGCCAGGTTACCCTCCCCCCCCATTCGTTGGTATTATCAATTGCTAGCCCTATCTTGCTCCAAATCTTCACTTAGATACGCCCTCCATTTCCACTTGGGTTACAGCCGCCCTACGTCCCTAAGGAACTCTTTCTGCAGCTCAATTCCCCGAGCAGCCTCTGGCGATAGGTCAGCGACCTTGGGGTACACTTTTTCCACGCACCGCAGAGTCATTCTGTTTATTTCGGCATCAGACAGGTATATAACCTCGCCGCCATAGTCCTCCAAGATGCTTAGTGCCTCTAATACCCCATTATAGTGCAATCGACTGCTCTCAAAGTAGTTGGGCATGAAGACCTCGTCAACGCGGTCCCTCTGCCACTGCGTCAGAGCGTTATAGGCATCTAGGTTGATATAGATCTCCTGGCACTGATTGGGACACCATCCTGGCTGAATGGCATAGTTTACAACCTCTGGGTACTTCATATCATCTATGCCGCCAGTATCCCAGAAGGTACCTTCAATGGTACCCAGCTTTATTGCCATGTAGATCTCACCGCCAGGCATAGCCACGGGTACACCACCCATAGCTGAAAGGAATATAGCTTGAGGACCACCAGCTCGCATCTTGTGTCCCTTGAAATCCTCCCATTTATCTACGCGATAGTTGGGGAATGCGGCGTTAGGTCCCTGGGAACACCAACCGCCCCAGTGCATATTGACCTTGTTAGCTGCTGTCTCGACAAGGTCATATACCCGATACTTGGGGTCTCCACACATCCAGGCCCATCCTTCAAAGGCGTTGGCACAACCAAAGGCGTTGCCATAGGCATGCATACCCTCGGGCAGGTCTCCACTATAGACCGTGGCCCAACCAGCATAGACATCTGTCATCCCCCCGGCAGTAGCACCGAACGCCTCGTCCGAGCTGGTTATGGAACCAACCGGGAGTAGCTCGATTTTCACCGTGCCTTGGGTTGCCTCTTCGATATCCTCAATCCAGGGCACTATACCGAGCGGCCAGCCAGCATCAGAAGAATCAAAGCACGGCTGGAATACCCACTCGGTCACCTCTGATGGAGGACCGTATTCCGGTGCTGGTGTTGGAGTAGGTGCCGGTGCTGGAGCCGGTGCCGGGGCAGGTGCCGGGGCCGGAGCCGGTGCCGGGGCTGGGGCAGGAGCCGGTGCCGGTGCAGCACAGCCAGCGAAAACCAGGCTTACCACCGCCACCATTAGTAACGCAATAAAAACCCTCTTCATCTTCAACCTCCTTTAAAAATTTTCCCCCAGGTTTAGGTTCTGTTTTTTTCAATTAATATCTTCTTTATTGCTACCTCCTCTCTCCATACTTTGGGCTATATTTTACCACACTTTGGCAAGCTGTCAAATTATATCTAACTCGGTTTAACCGCCGACAGCACTGATAACAGGATGTCAAGCATCTTATCTGCCTCTTCCACAGTCATTATACAGGGTGGGCAAATAAACAGTCGGTTTCCGGCATAGCCGGCAAGAGGTCTAGCGAGAACACCTGCTGCAATCGTCTTGCGCCACAAATTCTCCTTCTCAGCTGCAGGGAATGGCGCCTTGGTTTTCTTGTCAGTAACTATGTCCAGCCCGATCATCAGACCCAGCGCGGTGAAACTGCCCACACAAGGGAGGGACATAAACTCAGCCTCAATACGCTCCGCCATATGCTTGCCTACCTTGGCGGCATTGTCGGCTACTTTCTCGTTAATAAATGCATTCAAAGTTGGTATCGAGGCAGCGGCACCTACCGGATGTCCGCTGTAGGTGTAACCGTGCCACAACGGGTGATCTTTCAAAACCTGGTAAACCGTATCATTGATAGCTACTCCGCCAAAGGGAACGAAGCCGTTACTAATCGCCTTAGCCATAGTCATTAAATCGGGAGTAACACCCCAGTTTTCCAGGGCGAACATCTTGCCGGTTTTCACAAAACCACTCTGAACTTCGTCACCGATTAGTAATATATTATGCTCGTCACATATCTTTTTTACCATCGGCCAGTATTCCGGCGGGGGCACAATCATGCCACCAGCACCCATCACCGGCTCAGCCATAAAGGCGGCTACAGTTTGTACTCCCTCCCCCTCGATAACTTCAGCGAGGTATCGAGCACACTGCATATTGCAGCCAGGATACTTCAACCCAAACATACAACGATAACAATAGTAAGAAGGAATAAAGACGAAACCAGGTGTTGGCGGGCCAATACCCTGCCATACATTGCCTTTGCCTACAGATGTAGCCCAGGTGCCACCACCAAAGCCGTGATAGGCACCATAGAAGCAGATGACCTTCCATTTATTCATGCCTTGAAGAGCCCAGTACAACCGTGCCAGTTTAAGGGCAGAGTCAACAGATTCCGAACCACCTGAGGTGAAGTGAAAATGGTCCAGCCCCTTGGGGGTAACTTCAGCTAGCTTCTGAGCACACTCAATAGTCTTGGCGTTAGACCATCCAAACCATATATGAGTAGCACCAAGGTTAATGAGCTGTTCCTGTACGGCATCAGCGATGTCCTTTCGGCCATAGCCCAAAAGAGCATATCCTAACTGAGCTCCAATATCTATATACTCTTTGCCCTCTGTATCCTGTAGCCATACTCCGTGACCCTTTTCAAGCACAAAACCGACGTTTCGTCCCATAACGTAATATGGATGTAGAATGTGTTCCGCATCCCATTTAATGAGGTCTTCTGTCCGTTTACTAACCATCTTTCTTCTCCCCTTGCTTTATTTAATTATCTCCTCAAAAGGAGCGTATTGCAACCCCAGTGACTCAGCCACGAACTTATTGGTAACTTTACCCTTGAACACGTTCAGTCCTTTACTCAGGGCACAATCAGATTTCAGGGCTTCCAAATAACCCAGATTGGCTATCTTTAACGCATAAGGTAAGGTAGCATTGGATAACGCCATGGTAGAAGTCCGTGGAACAATTCCCGGCATATTGGTAACACAATAGTGAATGACATCATCAACAACATAGATAGGGTCACTATGGGTGGTGGGATGTGTGGTCTCAATACAGCCCCCCTGGTCTACGGCAACATCAACGATGACCGAGCCGGGTTTCATACTCTTGACCATCTCTTTGGTAACCATAATGGGCGCCCTGCCTCCTTTAACCAGAACCGCTCCAATGACCACATCAGCTTCCTTAACTGCATTAGCAATGTTATACGGGTTTGACGCCAATGTCTCAAAACGTCCATGTAACACTTCACTCAAGTAACACAAACGATTAACATTCCTGGTCACCACAATAACCCGAGCCCCCATGCCCAGAGCCATCTCGGCAGCATTAGTTCCTACAGTGCCACCGCCAATAACAACCACGGTAGCCGGTAGCACCCCGGGGACACCACCCAGCAACTTGCCACTACCTTTATACATTTTTCCCAGATAATGAGCCGCTACCTGAGTGGCTAATCTTCCAGCGACCTCACTCATCGGGTTGAGCAAGGGAGTACTGCCATCAGACAGCTCTACCGTCTCATAGGCAATAGAAACTACCTCCCTATCCATAAGCACACGGGTTAGTTCCTCAACAGCAGCCAGGTGAAGATAGGTAAAGAGAATCTGGTCTTTCCTCAGTAACGGGTATTCAGGAGCGATAGGCTCTTTAACATGGTAAATCATATCCGCCCGACCATAGACCTCTTCAGCTGTGCCTACTATAGTAGCTCCAGCCTTGATATACTCTTCGTCAGGAAAACCACTCCCTTCGCCAGCTCTCGTCTGCACCAGCACCTCATGACCTGCCTGAGTAAGCACTCCAGCCGCCATTGGTGGAGCACCAACCCGGTACTCCTCAGTTTTTATTTCCTTGGGAACACCGATAATCAATCCTTTTCTCCTCCTTTTTTAATAAAACAAAAACGAGCCTCAGAGCACTTTGCCATGCTCACCAGCTCGTTTTCGTGCTTACAACCATTTTGTCTACTTACTCTAGCCACAATGTTTAACCACGGGACAGAGGCACCACAAAATATAGACCCTGTTATTAAACTTATAGCACTAAATACGGTGAAAAACCAGCTACCAGCTTCGTTATTAATTTTCTAATGGTATAATTTTCATAATTTTACACACCCTAAAGTAACTCGTCAATCCAAGGTCAGCAATTTTTCCATATAAATATAAACAGAAGATATGCTTTTTAAGTGAAAATTATTCCAAAAAAAGTAAATATTCGGTCACTTCACAAAATTATTTTACGAGAAACGTAAAAATTATTTCTATTTTTCGGTGAGGAAGTGCTATAATTAGTGTCAAATTATACCTGGGAGGCTGCTATGGACGATGAGCTTGATAAAGAACTAATACAAGAGCTACAAAAAGATGGCAGGAAGGGCTATGTGGACTTAGCCAGCAAGCTAAACGTGACCGAGGGTACTGTGCGCAGAAGGATTAAGCATCTTTTGCAAAGAGACATCATAAAGATAGTTGCCGTGCCGGATGTGCGTCTGCTAGGTTTTGGCTTTGTCTGCATTATGGCACTACAAGTTTCGATAACAGACCTGAGAAAGGTGGCAACGAATCTGGCTCAAAATGAACACGTGTGCTTCCTGGCATTTGTTACCGGCAGGTATGACCTCATCGCCATCGTTGTCGCCAGATCGCCTGAGGAGTATCGCCGCTTTTTGGAAAGCGAA
>DATKVW010000083.1:0-2834 GCA_035529875.1 Dehalococcoidales bacterium
AATACACATAACCTAATATCAAGCCGACAACGAAGACAAAAACTAGCTCAGGGATAGACCGCCAGGTGAGGTGCATCACGGCAAAAGTCAGACTAGCCAGAAAAATACCCTGTTTCCAGCCGAAAGCCTTCATTAAATCCCGCTGCACCAGACCTCGGAATAACAGCTCCTCAGCAAGACCGACGAAGCAAAACATATATAACATGTCACGTAACAAATATTTCACCTCAAAGACAGGGAAGGCTGGCGCCGGATGGATAACAAAGTACTCCGTCATTCCCACCGGGATGCCAATGACTACCCCCATCAGGATAAACTTCAAAATCCGAGAGCGAAAGGCAGAATTGAATTTTCCCCTCTCTCCCACGAAACCGAAGATTTCTCTCAGGCTCAAACCCTTCTGATAAACATGCCACAGGCATAAGGCGATGATGACAGAATATACCGCCGGCAAAAGGTACTGCTGGTTAATAAAGAACCAGGGCAGCGAGGAGGTAAACAAAATGTATAATGGGATAAGCACCAGGGACTCGGCACAGTTGGTGATGGGCTGACCCAAGCGGGTCAATGAAATGACAAGGTATATCCCTATGGTCACGAATAGTGCCAGCCCGATGCCGTAGGCTACATCCTTATAGGCAAATACCCACTCGGTGACAGTAATAGCAGCCAGTATCACCAGGATTAACAGCCACTGACCGGTCCTGTTCATTACCGGCTGTCCGGTTAATTCTTCTGTAGTTACTGATAAGCCTTTTCCTAACGCACTCAACGCATTATCCTTTACCTGAGAAAATAGGTGGCTTTCTCGATGGGAGTGGACTCCCCTTCTTTATATACAGCAAAGCTGACCTCATTTTGGGTAAGTCTCTCCGGGTAAAAATGATGTATATAAGTAAACACACCACCGTCTCTAACCAAGACGCTCTCGGTGTATTGCTCTCCATCAGTGATAACCTCGATAGTATAGTCTGTGTCCTCTCCTTCCCGGTTAATGATGTCAAACTCAATAATCCACTGGTCTTCCCTTTCTAAAAGCTGTGCCCGCTGTACTTCGCTATATTGCTCACCGCCAGCCATAGGTTGGAAGACAGTAAAAGCTATGAGCGCTCCCAGTATTATCAGCGAGGCTATATAAATAATTCTGAACTTCAACCGTCAGCCTCCAACTTCCGTCACTCCAGTTACTCATCTTATGTTTTATCTTAGAATGCTGGCATTTATTACCCATAAAATTACTGTCAAAATAACATTAAAAATTCATTAACCTCCATCTAAGGGAACAGAAAGGATACCCCTGCTTAGCACCCCACCTCGACCACAGTACTAAAAGAGGAATTATGCAGATATAATACCTAATCTCCGTAGGGGAACCCGATGTCTGCTCATGCCCCCCTCGCAAAGCAGATTAGCCACAATATCCTGTAATCAAGTTTTTTATTAAATTCTCCATATTATTCGCCAAACGGCACTTCCCCATAATCAAAGTATAGTTTTGACATATGTCATGTGTCAATAGGAAAATAGTAGCTAATCACGATGTCTGTCCATCCCTGTTTTCTCTTGACAAATGATGGCTGAAGGTGTAAGTTAGATAGAGTTAGCAGTCTAAGCCTTAGACTGCTAACAGGAGGGCTGAGTTGTTATCTACCAGAACTGAAGCCATACTCAACTCAATAGTAAGAGAGTATATCGTCAAGGCAACACCAGTGTCATCACAAAACATTGTCAGTGATTATGAATTGGGAGTAAGTTCGGCTACCATCCGCAACGAGATGGCACGCCTGGAGGAAGAAGGCTATATTACCCGCCCTTACCCTTCAGCTGGGAGTATTCCCTCAGATATGGGCTACCGTTACTATGTGGAATCCCTGAGCGATATTGAGCTTCCTCTAGCTGAGCAGCGTTTAATAAGCCACCTCTTTCATCAGGTGGAGAAACAGCTGGACGAATGGCTATCGCTAACGGCTACCCTTATCGCCCTATTGGTGCAGAATATGGCGGTAGTTACCATACCCAAACCGGCAGACTGCCAATTCAAGTACCTTGAAGTAATTATTTTGCAGGATTCCCTGGCACTGGTTATCCTTGTTCTTCGCGGCGCCAAGGTAAAGGAACAGCTGATAACCCTTAACCAGAATGTATCTCAGCCAGAGCTGACGGCTAGCACCAACAGACTGAATACTGCTTCCTCCGGCTTGACCGGCTCACAGATTCTGGTTAAAGACATAAATCTCTCACCCACCGAACAGCAGATAACTGATTGCGCAGTAGATATGATGCGGATTGAAGATAAACAGGCATACGAGGAACCCTACCTCAATGGCTGGCACTTTATGCTTAACCAGCCGGAATTTGCCCGCAGCCACCAGATGCTAACCCTAATGGAGTTAGTTGAGCGCAGAGAGCTGCTGAAGAGCATAATTCCTGAGGAACTGTCCAGCCATGAGGTGCGGGTGGTTATCGGCAAGGAGAATAAGGCAGAAGCCATCCACAACTATAGTGTGGTTATCAGCCAATACGGTGCCCCCCGAGAAGCCACCGGCACCATAGGCGTAATCGGGCCTACCCGGATGCCTTATGCCCATGCCATTTCTACAGTAAGTTATCTGGCCTCGGTGCTGAACGAGCTGGTCGCCGAGTTATACCGTTGATAAGGAGTGAGTAAGAGAAAAGTCTAAGGAGGGTAAAGCCTCTAGTATAGTCTAGGGGGTGAGACAGGTAATAATGGAACCAAAAGAGCCAGAGGAAAACCAGGACACCTCAACAGAAGCAGAAATAGCTGAAGTAGAGGATATAGAAACGTTAAAGCAAGCCCTGGCTGAGGAGAGGGA
>DATKVW010000084.1:0-10929 GCA_035529875.1 Dehalococcoidales bacterium
TAGTAGTATCTTCCGTCTCACCGGAACGGTGGCTTATTACTGCTGTCCAGCCGGCTTGCCGTGCCATCTCGATGGCAGCTATGGTCTCAGTAAGCGTGCCAATCTGGTTTGGTTTGATGAGAATGGAATTGGACGCTTTTAAGGCGATGCCCTGCTTGAGACGGTTGACATTGGTAACATAGAGGTCGTCGCCAACGAGCTGGATTTGGTTGCCCAGTTTCTGGGTCAAAAGCTGCCAGCCATCCCAGTCATCTTCGGCTAATCCATCCTCAATACTGATGATGGGATAGCTTGATACCCAGTTGACATAGTAATCCACCATTTCATTGGTGTTGAGGGAAACTCCTTCTTTGGTCAGGATATACTTACCATCTTTATAGAATTCGCTGGCGGCTGGGTCCAGGGCGATAAAGCAATCCTTTCCCGGCTTATAGCCTGCTTTTTCCATCGCCGCTAATACTGCCTCTACTGCCTGTTTATTTGATTTTAAGGAAGGGGCAAAGCCCCCCTCATCACCGACATTGGTGTTTAGCCCCTGGTCTTTGAGCACCTTCTTGAGGCAGTGGTAGACCTCGGTGCCCATCTGAAGGGAATGATGGAAACTATCGGTTCCAGCCGGCACCACCATAAACTCCTGAAAATCAGTGGAACCGGCGGCATGTTTGCCCCCATTGAGGATATTCATCATTGGGACGGGCAGGGTGTAAGTGTCCGTTTTACCGAGGTAATGATACAGTGGCATCCCCGAAGAATTAGCGGTGGCATGAGCCACGGCAAGCGATGTTCCCAGAATGGCATTGGCTCCCAGCCGTGATTTATTAGGGGTGCCATCAAGTTCGATTAGCCTGTGGTCAATAGCTGACTGGTCGGTGGCTGACATTCCAATTATAGCCGAGGCGATATCTTCATTGACATTACTCACCGCCTTGAGGACACCCAGACCGTGGTATCTCGCATTATCCCCGTCTCTGAGTTCTACCGCCTCATACTTGCCGGTGCTGGCTCCAGAGGGCACAGCCGCCCAGCCCTTCTTGCCGTCAGCTAGCTTTACCTCAACCTCTATCGTGGGGTTGCCCCTGGAATCTAAAATTTCTCTGGCTTTGATACTATTAATTACTGACATTCTTCTGCCGGAAACCTCAGACCTGATAAGTTACTGGTTTGTCACCAAGGCAAGCGCTTTATTCACTGCCTCGGCTGGGTTTTGTGCCGGGATAATTGAGTTATCCTGCTGACCACCTCGGGATAATGACCAGGTGTTCAAGCCAATAACCGGGATATCGTTTTGTAGAGCGTGGCTCATCTCAGAGAGGGTGCCGTAGCTACCACCAACGGCAATAACTGCTTGGGCTGATTTGACGATAATGACGTTTCTAGCCTGACCCATACCGGTGACTATCGGGATTTGAACATAGGGGTTGGCTGTCTGAGGACTATCTCCGGACAGAATGCCGATGGTTACCCCGCCCTCCGAGCTAGCCCCCTTGCAGGCTGCTTCCATAACCCCACCCAAGCCACCACAGATTAAAATAGCGCCTCGTCTGGCTATCTCTCGACCCACCTCTTCAGCCAGATGAGCCTCCTCGCTGGAGCACTGCCCACCCCCGATAACGGCAACAAACTTCTTCCAGTTTATCATTCTAGGATTTTATACCCAAGGAAGCCTGATAAACAGATTATAACACCTGGGCTTGGGGTTGGCAAAGGTTAGTTATATTTGTTCATAGCTATGGTGAGACCTTCGGTGAGAATGCAGAAAATAGCTTCACTTACCCCGGGTATGACCTGATTAAGAGCTTGTTTCTCTGCCGGGGTAAAGCCACTGAGCACATAGGCAACAATATCAGCCTCGCTGATTTGGTCGGAGCCTTCGGTTGTAGTCGGTCGCCCGATGCCTACCCGGATGCGCAGGAAATTCTGACTTCCCAGGTAGGAGATTATAGAATCAATCCCCTTGTGTCCACCGGAGCTACCATTTTGACGAATGCGGATTTTACCCAGGGGAAGGTCAAGGTCATCGTGGATGACGAGAAGGTTATCAAGGTTGATATTGAATTTCTTTACCAGCAGGCTAACCGACTGACCACTCAAGTTCATATAGGTCTGAGGCTTGGCTACCACCACTTCATTGTTGGCTACTTTACCGATACCGATTCGGGCTCGGCTCTGTTTTTTATCAAACCGTATATCGTGTTTTCTGGCAAAATAGTTCAGGCACATAAAGCCGATATTATGGCGATTATTAGCGTGAACTCGCCCATAATTGCCTAAGCCTACAATTAACTTCATAAGATTGTCTATTAACCCTATCCTCTTTTTAGAAGTGCTTTACATTGAGTCAATAATACACGGCTTATCTATCTTTGAGCTCCCAAACAAACTAATATTTCACTTCTGTTCCAAAAGGCGTAGGAGTTCCTCCTCGTTGATTTGCTTGGTGCCCAGAGCCTGGGCTTTGGCTAGCTTCGAGCCGGGGTCAGCACCCACCACCAGGTAATTGGTTTTTTGGGTAACATCGCTTTTAGCTGTGCCGCCGAGGGCTTTTATCCTTGCTTCTGCCTCCGGTCGGGAGAATGTCTCTAACTTACCGGTAATGACAAATTCCTGTCCCGACAGGGGTAGCTTTTCCGGCTCAACTATTGCCTCCTCCAGCCGAACCCCTGCCTGTCTCAGCCGTTTAATAATGCGGCGATTCTCTTCCCGACTGAAGAAGGCAACAATGCTATCGGCAATCTTGGGTCCGACCGTGGGAATGGACACAAGCTCTTCTCGGGAGGCATTAGCCAGCTTATCGACACTGCCACAGTGCTCTGCCAGCAGCTCCGCCATCTCTTCCCCAACATGGCGTATACCCAGGGCGAAGATAACCTTTGGCAGCGGTGTCTCTTTGCTCTTCTCAATAGCATTGAGGATATTGGTTACGCTCTTCTCCGCCATTCTCTCCAGATTTAGCAATTGCTCCTTCTTCTCGTTAAGGTAGTACAGGTCAGCCACATCCTTGACCAGTCCCTCCCTTAGTAGCATAGCGCTTTGCGATTCACCAATCCCCCTGATGTCCATGCCTCCCTGGGAGGCAAAATGCTCCAGTCGCTCTTGAATCTGGGCAGGGCAGGCGGCGTTGGGGCAATAATGCATAACTTCACCCTCAGGCTGAAACACCTCAACACCACACACCGGGCAGTGCGAAGGCATGGTAAATATTTTTTCTTGTCCGCTGCGCTTGCTTACTATTGGTCCGACAACCTCAGGGATTACCTCGCCGGCTCGCTGGACAATAACGGTGTCCCCGATACGGATATCCTTACGCCTGATGTCATCCTGGTTGTGCAGGGCTGCCTGTTTAATGGTTACACCTCCCACCGCTACCGGTTCCAAAATGGCATAGGGGTTAAGGGTGCCGGTTCTACCCACACTGATACCGATATCAATCAGGCGGGTGGTGTCCTGAACCGCAGGGAATTTATAGGCTATAGCCCACCGCGGCTCATGACCGATACTCCCCAGCCTTTGTTGCAGGTCGAGCGAATCTACCTTAACCACAATGCCGTCAGCTTCATAAGGCAGGTCTTCCCGTTTCTCCATCCAGTTCTGGTAAAGGTCTTCAACCTGGTCAATGCTGGTAACCAGCTCATTATTCGGGTTTGTTTTAAAACCAAGGGACTTGAGATACTCCATAGTTTCCCAGTGGCTTGAGGGTGTTGTTTTACCTTCAGCATAGCCCAGCATATAGATATAGATATCCAGTGGGCGTTTTGCGGTGATACGGGAGTCAAGCTGGCGCACTGAGCCGGCAGCAGCATTTCTGGGGTTGGCAAAAAGGGGCAGTCCTTCCTCAGCCCGCTCTTCGTTTAATTTCTTAAAACCCTCTTTGGGCAGGTAGACTTCACCCCGTACCTCAAACCGGGGCGGTGCTTTTTTAGGCACCGATAATGGGATACTTCTAATGGTTCTCAGGTTCTGGGTGATATCTTCCCCATGCAAGCCGTCACCTCGGGTAGCCCCGGTACTGAATCGACCGTCAATATAGGTCAGGGCTACCGCCAGCCCGTCAATCTTATGCTCACAGACAAAGTTGAAATGCTGTTCCCCCACCAGCTTTGAAGTCCGTGTATACCAGGCTATTAGCTCCTCTTTAGTAAAGGCGTTACCCAGAGATAATAAAGGTAGTGGATGCTCTATCACCCCGAAGGCTTCTACCGGGGCGGCACCAACCCGCTGGGTGGGGGAGTCAGGGGTCAGGAACTGGGGATATTGCTCCTCCAGCTGCTTGAGCTCCCTCATCAATAAATCGTATTCGGCGTCACTAATCTCAGGGCTATCCAGCACGTAATAGCGATAGTTGTGGTAGTTAATTTTCGCCTTTAGCTTTTCTACTCTTTCTTTGATTTGGTCTAAGTCTGACATAATCCAAATATAAGGCTTTTATATATTATAGTATATAGTCGGGCAAAAAATAAGCAGGTATGGTGAAGATATTATTTATTAAGACCTCGTGGAGCTTGAATTTTGGTTGAAACATAGGGTAGACTGGAGTGTTAATAACCCCGCGGTAGGTTTATCTAGAAAAGGATTGGGAAATCAAGCGTGGCTGAGATACACCCCTTTCGGGGTGTCCATTATAATCAACAAGCGGTTAAAGACCTGTCTGCAGTTATTTGTCCCCCTTACGACATTATTACTCCGCAGATGGAGCAGGAGCTTCACGACAAAAGCCCGTATAACTTTATTCGGCTGGAGTTACCCCGGGGTGATGATAAATATGCTCGTTCAGCAGCTGTCATGGAGCAGTGGTTTAGGCAGGGTGTTCTTGTGGTTGATGAGGTGCCGGCTATTTATCTCCATGACCATTACTTTACCTGCCAGGGGAGGGAATATAGGCGCCGCGGTATAATTGTTTGTGTGAGGTTGGAGGAATGGGATAGGGGAGTGATTCGTCCTCACGAGGGCACATTAACCGGGCCTAAGGATGATAGATTGAACCTCCTATGGGCGCTTCAAGCTAACAGCAGCCCAATTCTGGCGCTGTTTGAAGACCGGGAACGGCAAATCTCCTCGTTGTTAGCTGCCAAAGGGCAGGGTCAGCCCATAATTAGTTTAAGCAGTACTACCGAGGGAAGTCATAATATTTGGGCTATCACTGAGCCGGAGGTTATAAATCAGATAGGCGATAACCTGGCTCGCCAGCCGCTTTATATCGCTGATGGGCATCATCGCTATGAGAGTGCTCTTACCTACCGACGGGAAAGACAGGCTTGCTCCTCATCGGTATCAGCCAGTGCGGCATTTAACTTTGTGATGATGACGCTGGTGGATTTTTCCGATCCTGGGCTCATGATTCTACCGCCTCACCGGCTGATTCGCGGTGTACCAAGAGCGGCCCTTGACGGGTTGCTGGCTAAGCTGAAGTCGTTCTTTGAAGTAGAGGAGTTGCCGCTGAATATGCCCGGCATCTGGCAGCAGGTTGATGATTTATTGACTGGTGAATCAAATCAGCTTTGTCTGGTCGTTCTTGGTTTAGCCGCAGAGCATCTTCATATCCTGAGGCTGCGTGACTTCGCCGCTGCCAGCCAGATGATGCCCTACTTTCATTCTGAGCTATATAGCAAATTGGCTGTCTGCATTGCCGACCATGTTATACTGGAGAAGCTGCTGGGGGTAAGCAATTATAGGGAAGAAGCAATCCTTGCCTATAGCTATGATAGGCAGGATACGGTAGACAAGGTGTTAGGTCGGGAATACCAGCTAGCTTTTCTGTTAGGTCCCGTTAAGCCGGAGCTGGTTAAAGCCATTGCGGATGCTGGTGACCGAATGCCCAGAAAATCAACCTACTTTTATCCCAAGACACCAGCAGGATTGGTTTCTCACCGGCTGGTGTAGAAGGACTTTAGCCTTTTCTTAAAGCTTTACCAGTTTGGCAGAGTAAACATCGGGGATAGATATTATTTCCCGGCGTTGTTCTTCTTTTAGCTAGCGTTTCTAAAACCAGCCTTGGGCAACGCTGCCTTGAGTGCTGATATTACCCTTTCAATATCATCTTCATTTACCCAGCCCAGATGACCAATGCGAAATATCTTACCAGCTAATTCTCGCAGACCACCGGCAAGCACCATGTCGTGCTCTTCTCGCAGAATCTTAAGCATTTTAGCAACATCAAGTCCATCCGAGGCTGCCACCGCCGTAACCGTATTGGAGGCATAATTTTCGTCAGCAAAAAGGGATAAGCCTAATGACTTTATTCCATCTCGGGTTGCCTTACTAACTCGAGCATGTCGGGCAATAATATTAGATAAGCCTTCCTGCAGCATCATTTCCAGCGATACTTCCAGAGCGAATACCATGGAAATGGCTGGTGTCCACGGCGTTTGTCCCTTTTCCAGGAAGTTCTTAGCCTGAGTAAAGTCCCAGTAAAAGCGGGGCATCTTTGCCTTTGAATGTGCCTGCCATGCTTGCTGACTTACACTTACCATGGCTAAACCGGGAGGAACCATCCACCCCTTCTGGGAAGCAGTAACGGCAACATCGCAGTGCCACTCATCTACCGGCAGATTGATTGCCCCTAAGCTGCTGATGGCATCCACCAGTAGCAGTTTATCAAATTCCTTGACCACGGAGCTGATTGAAGCCAGGTCGTTGGTAACGCCGGTAGAAGTTTCGTTATGGGTGACCGATACCGCTTTGATTTTGGGCTCAGCATGCAGAGCCTGTCGCACAACATCAGCATCAACTGCCTTACCCCATTCAAAGCGAAGAGGGATTACCTCGGCCCCAAATTGCTGGGCAATCCCGGCAAAACGTTCCCCAAAAATACCGTTGGATATAACTAATAACTTATCACCGGGAGACAGGGTATTAACGATAACCGCCTCCAGGCCACCCGTCCCCGAACCGGTAAGCAGCAATATGTCGTTTTTGGTCTGGAACAGCTTTTTCAGGTTAGTGGTTATGTCAGCCATCATCCGGATGAATTCTTCTCCCCGGTGATTTATCATCTGCCGACTTAACACCTTGAGGATTTCGTCGGGCAGAGGGGTGGGTCCTGGAATACGCAGGTTTTCCATTTTTACTCCTTTATTATTCTTTTACTTCATCAGTATTAATTACTCTGGCAAAGCGACGTTTGTTATATTATTTATTCCTAACCCACACTTCCCCCTTCCCTTTTTAAGGGAAGGGGGACAGGGGGATAGGTTGATAAAAATCTTGCCTGAGTATTTTTTAATCAGTATCAACCAGTCTCACAAAGCGGCGTCTTCCAACCTGGATGATACTGCCGCTTTCAAAAGTAAACAAAGGCGTCTTTGGCCTCCTCCCATTTATTCTTACTGCGTCTTGGCTGATTAACCTCGCCGCCTCACTGCGGCTCTTGGCTAGTTGAGTTTTAACGAGTATATCTCGAAGATCAACCCCAGTCCGTAGTGGTATATGAAACTCAGGTATTTCTTCCGGCACTTCCCTCTTTTGGAACACTCTAACAAAGTGTGCCTCAGCATCACCGGCTGTCTTTTGGTCGTAGAGTTGGGTTACAATTTCTCTGGCTAACCGCTTCTTAAGCTCCATAGGGTTAACGGTTTCAGCCTTGAGTGCTTGCCTGAATTCCTCCAGTTCCTTGTCGGGAACGTCAGTCACCAGTTCAAAGTAATCCAGGATAAGGCTATCGGGGATGGACATTACCTTGCCGTATATCTCCTCAGGCGGCTCAGCAACGCCAATGTAGTTACCCAGACTTTTGCTCATTTTCTGGCTGCCATCGGTGCCGATGAGGAGGGGGACTAAAAAGACCTGCTGGGGATGTTGTCCCAACATAGGCTGGAGGTCTCTACCCACCAGGCAATTAAACTTCTGGTCGATGCCGCCAAATTCAACATCGGCCTGAATCGCTGCCGAGTCATAGGCTTGAAGCAATGGATAGAGCAATTCAGTCACGGCGATAGGTCGTCCGGCGCTGTATCTGTTGCTGAAGTCCTCACGAGCCATTAACTGGGCTATGGTAAACTTGCTGGTGAGCTGAATAACATCAGTGAGGTTGAACTTGCCAAACCATTCACTCTGCCATCTTACCTCCGTCTTTTGCCTATCAACTATCTTGAAGAACTGCTTCATATAGGTTTCAGCATTGGTCTTGACCTGCTCGGCGGATAGCATGGGGCGGGTGGCAGAGACCCCGCTGGGGTCGCCAATCTGAGCCGTCCAATCACCGACAATGAGAATGACCTGATGCCCTAACTCCTGAAACTGGCGTAGCTTTCTCAGTGTTACCATATGACCCAGGTGGATGTCAGGGAAACTGGGGTCAAAACCCTCTTTTAGCCGCAGCTTCCTGCCCGAGCGCAGCAGCCCTTTCATCTCTTCTTCCACTATAACTTCAGCTACCCCCCGCCTGAGCAGGTAGTTAATATCTTGGTTAGCAGTGTTCATCTTAGCTTCTACCCTGTGAATTCAATATAGTTTTTCCTTGCTTGATATCCTCGTTAATCTGTTTCTTTAGCTCCTCAGCGGTGTCGAAATGTTCCTCGCCACGAAGCCGTTCTACGATATCGATTTTCAGCTCGCGTCCATACAGGTTACTAAGGTAGTCAAGAACATAAACCTCTACGGTGCGCTTTTTACCACCGAAAGTAGGTTGCTTGCCAATATTGGTCATTGCCTGATAGGCTTTGCCATTAATATAAACCCGGGTAGCATAAACACCGTCGCCGGGTAGAGCCTGGTTCGAGTCAATAGCTAAATTGGCGGTGGGAAAGCCTAATTTTATACCCCGCCCGGCACCAGTGATTACCCGTCCGTGGAGGCTGAAAGGACGACCTATAAGGTTAACCGCCTTTTTCATATCTCCTTCAGCTAGTGCCTTTCTGACAGCAGTGCTGCTGACCACATCGCCATTTATCATTACCGGAGGGATTACGGTTAGGGTGAAGTTCATATCCTGTCCTAATTGGCGGAGGATGTCAATAGTGCCCTCCCGGTTTTGGCCTAAGGCAAAGTCAGGCCCGATTACCAATCCCTGCATTCTAAGGTATTTCTTCAGCAGACTGACGAATTGAAAGGCACTGAGCCGGGCTAGTTCTGGGGTGAAAGACAAGAAAATAATAGTGTCAACGCCCTCACTTTGGAGAAGGGCAGCTCTTTGGTCAAGGTCAGTCAAGAATGGCAGCTTAGTTTGCGGGAACAGCACCTGTTGAGGATGCTGGCGAAAGGTTACCACCCCACTGAGCAAATTCTGCTGTTTTGCCTGCTCTGTTAGCTGTGAGAGCAAGTATTTATGACCGAGGTGAACGCCGTCAAAAACCCCGATGGTAAGCAGGGTATCTTTTTCAGGCGATAAATGGGCTAACTCTTTCTCTATCTGCATAACTAATAGCTAGGAAATTAAAGGAGATTTTAACAAAACACGGGTGACTCATCGTATTTGAGCATTCTAATACTATCACAAGCCAATTTAAGCGTCAATTACGGGGCGTGTCTGTGTTTGCGGGTGGTGGGGAACAGAAGACATATACTCATCGGTTGCTTAATTTTGTGCTATACTTAGTTGGTTAGAGCCAGCGTAGCTCAGTGGTAGAGCAGCGGTTTCGTAAACCGCTGGGCGTCGGTTCGACTCCGACCGCTGGCTGTATGTATTTCACTATCTATTGCCGACATTGTGCCAGCATCTTGGCTCTGTGACAGCTCAGGCAACAGTATCTCATCCAAGCGTTCCATACCTCACTCGGAAAAAGACCGCTGCCGTGGTGTGGCTGGCCTATTTTTTGCCTATAAAATTGCTGGGGCTACTGCCATGTATTACCTGATTGAGTCCTTTGCCAGGCACTTAATCTCACAAATCGGGTAATATACCTAAAGGTTCGCTAATTTATGGCCAGGGTGGTTTGAACTCATTTCCGAGTTCCTCGTGAGCTTTACCGCGCAGCGTCTCCAAGTATGAGCTTAGCTGCTGTTTCTTCTTTTCAGACAACGAGGACATTATGCGGTTAATTGACGCTCTTTTTGTTGAGTGCTCATAGGCTTGTTGTCCTTTCTCTGTCAGCTCAGCCCTCACCATGTTCTTTCTGGGTAAATCCTTGGCCTTTTTAATCAGTCCTTCTGCTTCCATCCTGCTTATAAGCCCGGAAACGGAGTGGGGCTCTCTTAAGAGCCAACGCGATAGCTCGGCTGGAGTCGCTTCGTTGCCGAGGGCTCGGATTGCAAATAGAGCAGCCGCCTGTACATTGGAAATGCCGCCGGTACTCAGCTCCTTGGCTCTGGCTTTGAATATGGCGTCCCTTGTCCTGGTTAGAAGTGTCCACAGTCTAAAATCCTGGTCCTTATCTAGAACTTCTGGCATTAATTCCTCCTGATAAAATCAAATTTGGGATTAAAATTACCGCTTACCCACATGCCTTGGGATGTATTCTTGAATAGGAAAGCGTGTGCTTACAAGCAAGCAAACGTGGTACTTAACCTTCAAGCGGGAAGGCGTGAGCTAGTAGGTATATTGTCCTGAGATTATACTCAGACTGAGCAGTCGGTAAAACTATATAAATCTCTCCAGCCATTTGTTTCTTCCTAAACTATTAAGAATCTTGACAACTGTGTTTAAATTATAGCAAATTCTTTAGCGAGTATCGTGGACGAAGTTCGCTTATGCCACTTGAACAGCGAATAAAGTATAGCATATCTCCTTACGTGACTCTCTAGGAATTAGTTCATTGACTTGGATTAGGGATGATTAGGATATATGCCAAGCTAAATACAAACCTAATGCCTTGGGGCAGTTACCACCAACCCCACATCTTTATACTAACTTAAATCGAACCCGATTGTCAAAAAAATCACTTGGCATATTAAGGGAGAGAATTCGGGTTTGGGGTAGCGTTCCTTGTTGCTCTGGCAGTCCTTTGTTACTATAATAATGGATGAATAACTGTGTCTGGGTTATTTAAAACTAATTTT
>DATKVW010000085.1:0-2919 GCA_035529875.1 Dehalococcoidales bacterium
AATGGGAAGCAACTGAAGTTGACACCTAGAGAATTCCGCCTATTAGCTCTCCTCGTGGAAAATGCCGGCTACATCCTCACCCACAAGCAGATACTAGAAAAAGTGTGGGGCTGGGAATATACTGATGACCTGGATTATGTGCGTATTTACATTTCACATCTACGCCAGAAGTTAGAACCAGCCCCGGCACTACCCAGGTACATTCTCACCGAGCCAGGAGTCGGTTACTCCTTCCAGAAAGCCAACTAAAGTCACGGTATTTCTTGCAAAAGGTCATACTCCGGCTTTCGTCAATGCACACTGGTTCGGCCTTCACTCTCAATCTTGACAATTTTTTGAGGAGGTGATACATTGAAAAGTCAATCTGGTGTGAGTGTTGCTGCAAAACTGCAAACATAAAATCCTTCAACGTGAACCGCCTTGACTAAAACAGGTATGTTGTCTAAAATAAAAGTAATAGTTATTATTACTTTTATTTAATTAATTAGCCCCTTACATCAGGCAATGTTAACACAGGAGGTTAATGTTAAATGGATGGTTGGACGGGCAGGATTCTGAGGGTTGATTTAACCCGAGGCGAGTATTCCGTTGAGGATTTAGACCCGGAATTAGCTGCAAAGTTTCTCGGCGGGCGAGGTCTAGCCGCCAAGTTTCTCTTTGATGAGGTTGACCCCAAGATTGACCCCCTTAGTCCCGAGAATAAATTGCTCTTCTCCACTGGTCCATTATGTGGAAGTGGTGCCTTAGCTAGCGGTAGATTTGAAGTGGTAACCAAATCACCACTGACCGGCGCCATTACTGATAGCAGTGGTGGCGGTTATTTCGGCTCTACGCTGAAATATGCTGGTTATGACCTCATCATCCTTGAGGGTAAATCACCCAATCCCGTTTATTTATTGATTCAGGATGATGAGGTGGAGATTAAATCGGCGCAGCATCTATGGGGCAAGAGCATTCCTGATGCTGAGAGCATCATTAAGTCAGAGGCGGGTGATAAGTGGACGGGTAGAGAGATTCAGATAGCCAGTATTGGCCCTGCTGGGGAGAATCTGGTGAGGTTTGCTAGTATTATGCACCTTGACCATGCTGCCGCCCGTTCCGGGGTAGGGGCAGTGATGGGGTCTAAGAATCTAAAAGCGGTAGCGGTTAGAGGAACAAGAGGGGTTACTCTTGCTGATGGTGAAACCTTTAAGAAGTTAAATTTATCTTATATTACTGCGATACGAGAGTCGCCCGACCTACAAAAGCTTTATGATTCGAGGACTACTTATGGTACCTGCAGTTCAATATCCCTTGCCCAGAGGACAGGCATGATAGCTCACCGTAATTTCCAAGAAGGCTCCTTCGAGCCAATGATGGATGGCGAGAAGCTCATAAGACGTGAATTCTGGACTAAGGACCACTCCTGTTTTTCCTGCCCCTTACAAGAGCGCAAAATAGGCCGAGTTACTGACCCTGATTTTAAGAGCGAGGGAGGCGGCCCAGAATGGGAGACCGTTGGTCTGCTGGGAGCTAACTGTGGTGTCAGTAATTTTGCTGCTATACTGAAAGCTAATTACTTATGTAATGAGCTGGGAATAGATACTATGGATGCAGGAATTACTATTGGCTGCGCTATGGAGCTTTATGAAAAAGGATTTTTGCCAGAAAAGGATGCCGGCTACAAGCTAAATTTCGGCAATGACAAGGCTATGGTTGAGCTTGTGGAAAAAATAGCTTTTCGCCAGGATTTTGGAGATACGCTAGCTGAAGGAGGCTACCGGTTAGCAGAGAAGTATGGACATCCGGAGCTTTTCATGGGGGTGAAGAAACAGGGGTTTGCTGGCTGGCACCCTCAAGGTAATCTCCATTATGGGTTGGCTTATGCTACCAGCAACCGGGGAGCCTGCCATTGCAAGTCTATAGCCTTTTGGGCTAAGAGTCGGTTTGATGTGGAAGGTCAGGCAATTGAGGTTAAGGGTAGTCAGGACCATGTTGCCGCACTCAGTTCTTGTGGCTGTTGCTGGTATATTTACGGTCGTTTCTACGGGCTATGGAAAGAGAAGATGATGCCACTCCTGCTGGCAGCAGCTACTGGCGTTGACTATAACGAGGAGAATCTGGAACTGGCTGGAGAGCGCGCCTATAATCTGGAACGCCTATTCAACCTGAGAGCAGGATTTACCAGGGCAGACGATACCTTGCCTAAGAGGATACTTGAGGTACCCTTACTCAAGGATGATGCTGAAGGGAAGCTTCCCAGATTGGATGTGCTGTTGCCTGAATATTACCAGCTTAGGGGATGGGATAAAAATGGTGTCCCCACTCCGGAGAAGTTAGACCAGCTGGGGCTAACCGAAGAGGGGATGATATGCGGTATTCCGGCTCTGGAGAAGGTAACCCGTTAGGCGAGTTGAAGAGGAGAGGATACAATGGCAAGGATAAAAATAGACCATACTAAGTGCGGGGGATGTCAGCTTTGCGAGCTGGTTTGCTCCTTACAGCATATTGAAAATGCCACTAATCCCAAAAGGTCACGAATAAGGGTATTCAGGGAGGGGGATGCTTTCTTCCCAGTAATAGCGGGACCCTATACCGATGCCGAATGCAATTCCAAGGGTAATGTCATAATTGAAGGCATAGAAATTGACGAATGTGTATTATGTCGGGCATCCTGCCCGGTGAAGCCTGTTTTCAAGGAACCTGATGCTGATATCCCTTTAAAGTGCGACTTTTGCGGAGACCCACCAGACCCCCAGTGCGTCAAGGTGTGTGTCAGCGGTGCTTTGACTTTAATAGAAGATTAGGTAATGAGTAACGTTATGGAATCAGTGACGATATTTAAAGAGGGTGCCGATGCTATCAAGGAGGCGGGGGGCGAGACTTTTAAATTATGTTTTCAGTGTGGTCTTTGTGCTGCCACCTGTCCCTGGAATACAG
>DATKVW010000086.1:0-6099 GCA_035529875.1 Dehalococcoidales bacterium
TACTAAGACGTAGTTCATTGGCAGTACGAATCAGCAGGTCAACATCAGGTAAGCCGACGGTGTAGAGATAATTGGCAAAAAGTTTTTCATCCACTTTCTCCGGTGGAATACCATCAGCTATAAGACAGCGCACCGCATTTATAATCTCAGCCCGTCCCCCATAATTGAAGGCAACATTAAGGGTTACCCGGTTATTATCTTTAGTTAACTCTACAGCTCTGTTTATCGCCTGTTGTAGCTGCATCGGAAGTTCCTTTATGTTGCCGATGTGGCGAAGTTTAATGCCCCTTTTGTGAACCTCCGGAGCCTTCTGGTTAATAAAATCTTCTAAAATCTGGAACAAACCCTGGATTTCATCAATAGGGCGAGTCCAGTTTTCCGTGGAGAAGCCGTAAAGCGTTACACATTTTATCGGATACTCATTGAGGTATTTGACAATGGTCCACATATTTTCTGCCCCCGCCCGGTGTCCCTCAAGTCGGGGTAAACCACACTGCTGAGCCCATCGTCCATTACCGTCAGGGACAATGGCGACATGGTTGGGGAAGGGATTAACCTGCTTCATCAGTCTAGACTAAACCTCCAGAAGCTCTGCCTCTTTATCTCGTCCGATTTGCTCAGCGTCAGCTATGAAGCTATCAGTGAGCTTTTGTAACTGGTCTAGAGCGCGCTTATGCTCATCCTGTGATATATCCTTACTTTTCTCCAAGTTCTTTAGTTCATTCACAGCTTCACGCCTGAGGTTGCGAATTATTATCTTTCTCTCCTCAATCATCCTTCGCACCACTCTAATTAGCTCCTGCCGTCGTTCCTCAGTGAGTGGCGGAATATTTATCCGAATTAAATTCCCATCATTAGTTGGATTCAGGCCAAGTTCAGCTTTCAGTATAGCCTTCTCTATGCTGCGCAAGCCTCCTCTATCCCAGGGTTGGATAACGAGAAGGTTGGCTCCAGGAGCAGAAATACCAGCAATTTGATTAAGTGGAACAGGAACACCGGCATACTCCACCTTAAGATGCTCTACCAAGGCGGGTGTAGCCCGCCCGGTGCGAATGGTGGACAGTTCCTTCTTCAAAATACCAATAGAGGTACGCATCTTCTCTTCGGTACTCAATAAAGTAGGATTGACCATTCTATCCCTCGGTGGATACCAGAGTACCAATAGACTCGCCAGCTGCCGCCCGCTCTATACTACGAGGCGCCTGAAGGTCGAAAACTACTATCGGTAACTTGTTTTCCAGGCATAAAGAAAGGGCGGTAGCATCCATTACCTCTAGACGCATATTTAATGCTTCAAGGTGGGTAAGTTTATCAAACTTCTTGGCATTGCGGTCTTTAAGGGGGTCAGCACTATAGATGCCATCAACATTATTTTTAGCCATAAGCAGAACTTCAGCTTCAATCTCTATCGCCCGCAGTGCCGACGCACTATCAGTGGTCATATATGGATTACCGGTGCCCCCGGCAAAAATAACCACTCTGCCTTTTTCTATGTGACGAATCGCCCGGCGTCGGATAAATGGCTCGGCTACCTGCTCGATGCCTATAGCTGTTTGGGTTCTAGTGGTTACTCCTTCTCCCTCCAGAGTATCCTGAAGGACCAGGGCATTTATTACTGTCGCCAGCATCCCGGCGTAGTCAGCAGTAACCCGGTCCATCCCGTTCTGTTCAGCTTCAGCCCCCCGCCAGATATTACCGCCACCAACGACAATGGCTATCTGCACCTCCATCTCCAGCACTCGCTTAATCTGCTTGGCTATCTTGACAAGGGTAGCTACATCAATACCATAGTAAGCTCCACCACTAAATGCCTCACCACTAAGCTTGAGCAGAACACGTTTATACTTGGAAGCAGACATTCTTATTACCTAACTGCCTAGTTCAAATCTAACGAATCGGCTTACTTTTATATTCTCTCCTACCCTGGCGATAGTTTCGTTAATAATATCTTGAATAGTCCTATCCGGGTCTCTAATGTCAGGCTGAAGCACCAAGCAAGCTGTCTGACGTTCTACATCAGCATCCTGAGGGATTTCCTCCTCGGCAACAAACTGGGGAGACATGGCAGCCACTTGCATTGCCAGATGATGTGCCAGCTCTTTAAATTCATCGGTACGAGCAACAAAGTCAGTCTCACAATTAACCTCAACTAAAGCTCCGATACGTCCTCCGGTATGCACATAAGCCTCAATTACCCCCTGAGTAGTGGAGCGTTCGGTTTTTTTCTGTACCCAAAAAATACATCGCTCTTTTATAATATCAAGCGCCTTATCCTCATCACCCTCCGCTTCAATAAGAGCATTGCGGCACTCCATAATCCCAGCCCCGGATAAGTCTCGTACTTGCTTAATCTTGGATGTCGGAATTTTCAAGTTCTCCTCCTAAATTATTCATCATCGGGGGTGAAAATAAGAGGTTCAGTAGCCTCCGTAGCCTCAGCTTCTACCGCACCCTCTTCCTGCGCCTCGGTTGGGGTTTCCGTATCACCGGTCTTACCTTCAATAACAGCATCGGCGATTTTACTACATATCAGCTTAATAGCCCGGATGGCATCATCATTGGCGGGAATAGGGTGGTCTATTTCATCGGGATTGCAGTTGGTATCAACGATAGCCACCACTGGTATCCCGGCACGCTTGGCTTCCGCTAGGGCAATCCTCTCTTTGGTGGGGTCAACAATAAATAGGGCTCCCGGCAGGTCAGTCATCTCCTTGAAGCCACCTAACTGTTGATTTAGGCGCAAGATTTGCTTCTCCAGTTTTAAAGCCTCCTTCTTGGGTAGGCGACTGAACTCCCCCCTCGCTTGCTGGTCTTCCAAACGGACTAAATAGTCTATACGAGACTGGATGGTAGCGAAATTGGTCAGTGTCCCCCCCAGCCAGCGCTGGTTAACATAATACATCCCACAGCGCTTAGCTTCCTCTTCTATAGTCTCCTGAGCTTGCTTTTTGGTACCGACAAGAAGAATACTACTACCTGTGGCTACCACTTGGCGAATGAAGTCACAAGCCTTGTCCAACTTACTAGTCGTTTGCTCCAGGTCAATAATATGAATGCCGTTGCGCTTGGTAAAGATGTACTTCTTCATACGAGGGTGCCAACGACCGGTCTGATGTCCAAAATGCGCCCCGGCTTCTAAAAGTTGCTTGATTGCAGTGGTATCTGGCAAGTTTTCCTCCCTTTCTAGTTATTAAACAGTATAGCATACCCTTCAATAGGCAGCAATAGCAGAGTCCAGACAAACCAGTCCAAGCATCTCCTTTCCTTCGGTACCTAAGATAGGTTATAATAAGTAAACACGAAGAGTGGTCAATGAGATGGAACCGATAAGGATTATACCCTGCCTTGATATCAGAGAGGGAAGAGTAGTCAAGGGGGTAAACTTCGAAAACCTCAAGGATGTCCGGGACCCGGTAGAAGCCGCCGCTGCCTACTGTCGTGAGGGCGCTGACGAGCTGGTCTTTCTTGATATCTTTGCTACTGTGGAAAACAGGGGAACCAGACTAGAATGGGTAAAAGGGGTTCGTGATGTAGCGACCATTCCTTTTGCTGTGGGCGGTGGCATAAGCAATATTGAAGATATGAAAGCTTTATTTAACCTTGGTGTGGATAAGGTCTCGATAAACACTGCTGCTGTCAGAAATCCTGACCTTATCACCAGAGCAATCAGAGAATTCGGTAAAGGAAGGCTGGTAGTGGCTATAGATGGCAGAAAGAATGCAGCCGGAAGCAAGCTACCTAGACTAGAGGTAGTGGTCAAAAGTGGCAGTGAAGCTACTGGCATGGAGCTGGTTAGCTGGGCAAAGAGAGTAGAAGAACTGGGAGCTAGCGAGATTTTGCTTACCAGCAAGGATGCCGATGGCACCAAGGAGGGGTATGACTTAGAAATGACCAGAGCCGTCGCCGAGGCAGTTCGTATTCCGGTCATTGCCTCCGGGGGAGCCGGCAAGCTAGAACACCTCTACGGTGCCGTGGTAACAGGTAAAGCCTCCGCGGTTCTAGCAGCTTCAATCTTCCACTTCGGTGAGTTTTCCATCAGCCAAGCCAAGCAATACCTAAAAGAAAAAGGTATTGCGGTAAGGATATAAGAGAAAGGAAGGAGATAAGCTCATGGGTACTGAAACCAGTGAACAGGCGTTTAACAGTGTAAGACAGTTGATTAGCGATGTCTGCGAGAGGATGAACATCGATGAGACATACCACTCGAGGCTATGCGAATGTGAGCGGGAGCTAACAGTCCATTTTCCAGTGAAAATGGATGATGGCACCGTGAAGGTTTTCACCGGCTTCAGAGTGGTACACAGTGATACTCGAGGGCCAGGCAAAGGGGGTATTCGTTACCACCCGGATGTTACCTTGGATGAAGTAAGGGCTCTAGCGGCTTTGATGACCTTAAAGACTGCAGTGGTTAACATACCTTATGGTGGTTCTAAAGGAGCCGTGGTTTGCAATCCGAAGGCTCTATCCCAAAGTGAGCTGGAAAGGTTAACCCGGCGTTACACTGCCGAAATCACGATTTTGATAGGTCCTGAGAGTGATATCCCAGCTCCTGACGTGGGCACTAATCCCCAAATCATGGCCTGGATTATGGACACCTACAGTATGGGTAAAGGCTACTCTGTACCAGCTGTCACCACCGGCAAACCCATCGAAATAGGTGGTAGTAAGGGTAGATTTGAAGCTACGGGACGCGGCTGCATGATTACTACCTTACTAGCCACCAAACACTTCAAAATAAATGCTAAAGAAGCGACGGTTGCCGTTCAAGGCGCCGGGAATGTGGGGGCAACAGCAGCTAAACTCCTGTCAAGAGAAGGCTGCCGAGTAATAGCAGTAAGCGATTCCAAAAGCGGCGTTTACAACCCCAAAGGTTTAAATATCGCCGATTTAATCTGCCACAAACGCGAAACCGGTTCAGTAAACGGCTTTAAAGATAGCGAGACCATAACTAATACCGAACTCCTGGGATTGCAGTGTGATATCTTAGTGCCGGCAGCAATGGAAAACCAACTAACTGAAGCCAATGCTGCTTCAGTTAGAGCAAGGATTGTCGTAGAAGGCGCTAATGGCCCAATTGCTCCTGAGGCAGACAGAATTCTTGGTGACAATGGCATAGTCATTATTCCTGATATACTGGCTAACGCTGGCGGTGTGGTGGTATCATACCTGGAATGGGTGCAGGGTCTGCAGTCTTTCTTCTGGGATGAAGCAGAGGTAAATGCCTACCTGCAAAGAATTATGACCAATGCTTTTACCGAGGTATGGGAAATCAGCCAGCGTAACAAAGCAGATATGAGAACAGCGGCTTACATGCTGGCACTACAGCGGCTGTCATGCGCGATGCGTGTGAGAGGCATATTCCCATAATTCTCGTAATAATTAACAACTTGACGAGGAAACGGCAGAGCTTTCCGGTATCCCGTATGTTATGGATGCCGATAAGAAGGAGGTAGCAAGAATACTAGGGTAACTTTACATAAAATAAAACCTACTTGACAAAAATCGGCAGCGCTTTATTATAAACAGTGCTATAATAATCAAAGGAAAGAAAGAGGCAGAAATGCAGATTAGAAAAACATATAAGGGTGTCAGTCCTGGATTGCTTTATGACGAGCTTAGGGACTTTGTGGTAAAGCAAGGTACTACTATCGGCGAAACGAAGTTAGAAACATACTCAATGCCCACTTACTCATCATCGTTTATTTCCCGGGGGACGCTAACCTTCAAAATCAAAGGGGAACCGGGCAGGGAAGAAAAGGAATGCCTTAGAGCCCATATTATAGGTTCCGCCAAAGGCGAAACCAAAATAATGCTGGATATAGATGAGCAGCTCTTCGCCAAGGATAAGATTTCCGCCCTGCAGGAAGACCTGGATTTCATTTTCGGTTCTTACGAAGTGAAACATCGTTAAGCTAAATATACTTAACCCGACATAACATATATAGTGCGCACCGAATTATATAAACAAGGCAACTAACATAATAAATAAGGCTAGGGAGGTTGGTTTAACTTATATCTCTGGTCTTTATTTTGGTGGCTATTTCTATTACTTTATATGCAAGTAAGTCCAATTGCTGCTTATGATTTCCAATTTCTTCT
>DATKVW010000087.1:0-9419 GCA_035529875.1 Dehalococcoidales bacterium
GGGGGATTAAGAGGGTGAGTTTCTAACCGAATTCCTGGGAGGACTTGGGAATGAACTTACCAATCCCTCACCCTTTATCCCTCTCCCCTTGGTAAGGGAAGGGGGCCAGGGGGATAGGTTTTTAACGAATACTCAATAGGAATGAAACCCTTAGTGAAATTCTCAATCCCAAGCACGAAACTCTAAACAAATCCAAAATACTAATCACCAAACCCAAAACCAAATTCTCAGGTCTAGGATTAAGGGCTTAGAAGTTAGAATCTGTTTTGAGAAAGCGGAGTGTCTAAGAGGGGCGCTAGCCCCTCTTTCAAAACTATTTCCTCCTCCCTGGTAAGGGTGGGGGATAAAGGGGGTAGGTTGCTAACCAGTGCCTATAATGGAGTGAGATTGATAAAAATCTGGTTATCGGCTTGCAGTGAGTATGTGACTCTACGTATAATAAACTGACTTGTGACCATTGGGAAGGAGGGAGTTATTTTGGAGTATTTCCTGACCGAACAGCAGAAGACAATTAAGGGTCTAGCCCGAAGGATTGCCGAGGAAAGAGTGTTACCGGTACGAGCGGCGCTGGATGAGAAGGAGGAGTTTCCCTGGGATATAGTAACAGACCTGGCTGATGCCGATATGTTTCGTGTGTTTCTTCCAGAGGAATATGAGGGTCTGGGTGGTGGCTGTCTTGACCTGTGCCTGGTGATAGAAGAGTTAAGTCGGGTATGTAGCGGGGTAGCACTTACCTATGCCGCCAGCGCCCTGGGGAGTTTACCCTTGCTGGAATATGGAACCAAAGACCAGAAGCAGAAGTACCTTCCTGACATCGCCAGTGGCAAAAAGCTGGCTGCCTTTGCTTTAACCGAGGCTACCGCTGGTAGTGATGCCAGTGCTATAAAGACCACTGCCCAGCGAGAGGGTGAGGGCTATGTGCTCAATGGCACCAAACAGTTCATCACCAATGGCGGTGAGGCTGAAATATATACCGTTATCGCTTTGACCAACAAAGAGAGAGGCGCCCGCGGCGCCAGCGCTTTTCTGGTGGAGAAGGATACTCCCGGTTTCTCTTTTGGTAAGAAGGAGAAGAAGATGGGTATTCGTGCCTCTTCCACCAGGGAGCTAGTTTTCCGAAATTGTCTGGTTCCCAAAGAGAATATGATTGGTAAAGAGGGAATGGGATTTATTATGACCATGAAGATTTTAGACCGTTCCCGACCGGGAATAGGGGCTCAGGCGGTGGGGCTGGGTCAGGGGGCGCTGGAAGCTGCCGTAGCCTATGCTCAGCAGCGTGTCCAGTTCGGACATCCTGTCATTGCTCTCCCCGCAGTCCAGAATATGCTGGCTGATATGGCTATTCAGGTGGAAGCAGCCAGAGCACTTGTTTACACTGTAGCCAGGACAATTGATAGCGGCGCCAGGAACTTCACCGAGGAATCGGCTATGACTAAGGTATTCGCCTCAGACATGGCGATGAAAGTTACCACTGATGCGGTGCAGGTTTTTGGCGGCGCTGGTTATATGAAGGATTATCCCGTGGAGAAAATGATGCGGGACGCCAAAATCATGCAGATATACGAAGGCACCAATGAGGTTCTGAGAACCGCTATCGCCATTGAACTGAGGAAGAGAAAGGCGATGCGAGAATGAATATTGTGGTTTGCCTGAAGCAGGTGCCCGGCACCACCAAAGTCAGGATTGACCCCCAGACCAATACCCTGGTAAGAGCGGGGATTGAGAACATTGTCAATCCTTTTGATACCTATGCCTTGGAGGAAGGGGTTCGGATAAAGGAACGATGTGGCGGCAAAGTTACCGCAATCAGTATGGGACCTCCCCAGGCGGAAGAGGTATTAAGAGAAGCAATTAGCCTGGGTGCTGACGAAGCTATTCTGTTAAGTGATAGCGCTTTTGCCGGCTCCGATACCTGGGCTACTGCCTATACGCTGGCTAAGGCAGTTGACAAGCTCAACCAGTATGACCTCGTCATCTGCGGCCGGCAGACGCTGGACGGGGATACCGGGCAGGTGGGTCCGGAGCTGGCTGAGATGCTGGGCATACCCTTTGTCGCTTATGTCAGCAAGATTGAGGAAATAACAGACAAGTCTATCCGAGTCCGGCGAATGATTGAGGAAGGGTACGAGGTTGTTGAGATGTCCTTACCGGCAGTGATTACCGTAGTTAAAGAAATTAATGTTCCTCGCCTCCCCTCCCTTCGCGGACTGGCTAAAGCCAGGAGCGTGGTTATACCGGTTTGGACCGCTGAGGATCTGGGTGCTGATAAAAACATGGTCGGTTTATCTGGCTCGGCTACCAGGGTAATCAAGATATTCTTTCCCCAGAGAGTTTGCCAGAGTGAGATACTAAACGGGGATGTAACCAGCCAGGTGGATAGCCTGATCAATAAACTAAAAGAAGCAAAGCTAATCTAGAAATGGTGGAATATGGGAATTCAGTTTGACCTTGATAAGTGTGTCGGCTGTGGTAATTGCGTACCGGCATGCCCCTTCGGTTTGCTGGAGCTTGTTGATGATAAGGCTCAGGTAAAGGAGGGCTGCACCCTTTGTGGTGCCTGTCAGCAAGCCTGCGAGTATGAGGCGATAATCATTGAGGATGTTGCCGAGCCGGTAACGGTAAGCGATAGCCACCGGGGAGTATGGGTATTTGCTGAGCAACGGGGTGGTAAGGTGAAAAGTGTAGCCTATGAGCTGTTATCAAAGGGTAGGCAGCTGGCTGATACCCTGGGGACGGAATTATGTGCCGTATGTTTTGGTCATGATGTCAGTGAGGTTGAGCAATTAACTGCCTACGGCGCTGATAAGGTTTATCTGGTAGATAACCCGGCTTTAGCCCATTTTCAGGAAGACTTATATGTCACAAAGTTTGTGGAGCTAATCCAGCAGTATAAGCCCGAGGTAGTTATTGCCGGTGCCACTGCGCTGGGGCGTTCCTTTATTCCTAGAGTGGCGGCTATTTTGAACACCGGGCTCACCGCCGACTGCACTGGACTGGAAATTGATAATGAGAGAAGGCTTCTGCTGCAAACTCGTCCTACCTTTGGCGGTAACCTGATGGCCACCATTATCTGCCAGGCGAAAAGACCGCAGATGTCAACCGTCCGCCCCCGAGTCTTTAAGAAAAGCACGCCGGATAGGGGAAAGCAGGGGCAGATAATAAAAGTGGACTTCAACAGGGAAGCTGTAACCTCAAGAACCAGACTGCTTGATTTTGTTGAAGACCTTACCGAAAGGGTCAGGCTGGAGGACGCTGATATTATTGTTTCCGGGGGTAGAGGTCTGGGGAAACCGGAGAATTTCGGCTTGATAGAGGAACTGGCTAAACTAATGGGAGCGGCACTGGGTTCGTCCCGCCCCCCGGTAGATGAGGGGTGGATTCCATATTCCCATCAGGTGGGGCAGACCGGCAAGACGGTTTGTCCCAGGCTTTATATTGCCTGTGGCATCTCGGGGGCAGTTCAACACCTGGCGGGCATGCAGACCTCGGATATTATCGTGGCTATCAATGATGACCCCAATGCCCCCATCTTTGAAGTCGCCACCTACGGCATCGTCGGCGACCTGTTTCAGGTAGTGCCGATGATGATAGAGAAGCTGAAGAGCGAATAACGCTAAGCTTAGAGCCAGGCCCATTTTTATGGGAGTTTAAGAGGGGCTTTGCCCCTCTTTCTAATATCTTTACCTCTACTCCCGCATAGAGAAGATTGAAGGGGCGGAGCCCCTTCAAAAATTATTCTTCCCCCTTTCCTGTTTAGGAGAAGGGGATTAAGGGGGTGAGGTTGATAAATAATCTAGCTTGACCTGAGTTGAAGCTCACCTTATAATAAACTGACTGTTACATCTAATCAGACCATAATTTCCCCCGAGTAAACTTAGCCGGAGTGGGGGTGGGGTAATAATGCAGATAAATGTATCTCAGTTGCTTAAGGCACCAATCGGAACAGTACGAAATTATGATGTGGATGGGGTGGTTAATATCGCCGGTAACGATAGCCGGGTTCAGGGTGAGGTTAAGCTAATGCGTACCGACCGGGCCATTCTAGCTAAGGGTACATTGCATTCTGAAGTAGAGGTTGCCTGTAGTCGGTGCTTGAGTTTGTTCCGTTGCCCACTGGCTCTAAATGTTGAAGAGGAGTACTTTCCTGTTATAGATGTGGTCAGCGGCGCTTCATCGCCTTTGCCGGGAGAGCCTAGCTGGTTTGCTATTGATGAGCGCCATATTCTCGATTTGACTGAGGCGATACGCCAGTATGCACTACTGGCGATACCGATGAAGCCGCTCTGTCATGCCAATTGTGCCGGGCTATGCTCTAACTGTGGTCATAACCTTAATCAAGGACCCTGTGGGTGTCCGTCTCAAAAGACAGACCCACGCTGGTCTAAACTGAGAAATTTGACTCTGGCTAATAATGATTAGCCGGAGGTAGAAAGGAACGAATAGATTATGGGGGCGTTACCAAAGCGGAAAATTTCAAAATCACGCCGGGATAAGAGGCGCAGTAATTCCGGGAGGGCTCTTCCCTCTCTAGTCCTTTGTCCTCAGTGCAATAGCCCGAAACCATCTCACCGTGTTTGTCCTAATTGTGGGTATTATGCCGGCAGAGAGGTTATTGAGGTCAAGGCTCCGAAAAAGAAATCCGGTAGTTAAGAGGACTAACTATGGCTGAGCTGACAGGTGCAGCCTATATATTTCCCGGGCAGGGTTCCCAGTGGGTAGGTATGGGGCGTGACCTTTATGATAATTTTGACTCGGCTAAAGGCGTCTTTGAAGAGGCTGATGATACTTTAGGCGTTCCCCTCTCCAGGTTATGCTTTGAGGGACCTGAGGATGAGCTTTGTCAGACCATCAATGCCCAACCGGCGCTGGTAGCTGTGAGCTTTGCTTGCTTGAAGGTGGTTCAGGAGATAAGCGGGGACAACAGTTTACCATTACCAACCTTCGTTGCCGGGCATAGTCTGGGTGAATATACGGCACTGTCAGCAGCGGGGGTGCTTGACTTTGCCACTACCGTTTATCTGGCGCGGGAGAGAGGGCGGTTGATGTATGAAGCCGGCTTGAGAAGAGCCGGGGGTATGGTGGCAGTAATCGGACTGGACGAAAATTCGGTGGCTGAAGTCTGTGGTGAGTCTGACACCTGGCTGGCTAATGTCAATTGCCCCGGTCAGCTGGTAATTAGCGGGGCGAAGGAGAACCTGCCTAAGGCAATGGAACTGGCTAAAGTCAAGGGAGCTGCTCGCGTCATTCCCCTGGCGGTAAGCGGTGCCTTTCATACCCCGCTAATGCAGTCGGCGGTTGATGGTATGACCGAGATTATCGCCTCTCTTACTTTGCATGAACCTCTGGTTCCCATAATCGCTAATACTACGGCTCAGCCGTTAAACACTGCCGAGCAGATAAAGGCCGAGCTCCTGAGACAGTTTTGTAATGGGGTTCAGTGGCAGCGCTCTATTCAGTATATGATAAATAACGGGGTATCCACCTTTATTGAGATAGGTCCGGGAAAGGTACTTACCGGTCTGGTTAGACGGATTAACAGGGAGGTTAGTACCCTGAATATCGGTGATGCTGAGGCGATTAAGAAAATAACGTTGGGGGAGGTTTGAAGGGGCGAAACCCCCTCTAAATTCCCTGGCATTTGGCGGGATAAGGAGAGTTAAAGAAAACTTCCCCCTCTCCTGTATAGGGGAGGGGGGTACAGGGGGTGAGGTCAAAAAGTGATGAATCTTTCCGACAGAGTGGCTATAGTTACCGGCAGTGGTCGGGGTATAGGCCGAGCCATTGCTTTGAAGCTGGCTGAGGTTGGGGCTAAGGTGGTGGTTAATGATGTAGGTGAGTCGGCTAATGACGTGGTTGAGGAAATCGAGGCAATGAAGCGGCAAGGTCTGGCGGTGATGGCTGATGTCAGTTTAGCTTCAGATGTAGCCAGATTGGTGGCGACAACTACGTCTACTTACGGTAAGGTTGATATCCTGGTGAACAATGCTGGCATTAACCGGGACCAGCTGGTGATGAGAATGTCGGACGAAGACTGGGACAAGGTATTAACGGTTAACCTTAAAAGTGTTTTTCTCTGTGCCCGGGCGGTGTTACGGGGGATGGTTAAACAGCGCTGGGGTAGAATTATTAGCATTGCCAGTATTGTGGGTATAGTCGGTAACCCGGGGCAGGCTAACTATGCTTCGGCTAAGGCTGGTATTATCGGCTTTACCCGGACTGTTGCCAAGGAGGTGGCGTCACGAGGCATTACGGCTAATGCTATTGCCCCTGGCTTTATTGATACCGAAATGACCCAGCAGCTGAGTGAAGACTGGAAACAGCAACTCAAGAGTCGTATTCCCCTTGGTTACTTCGGCTCTCCCCGTGATGTGGCTGAGGCGGTTGCCTTTCTCGCTTCCGAGGAGGCAGGATACATTACCGGGCAGGTTCTAGGTGTAGACGGAGGTATGGCTGGAGCCGGGCTGTGAACATTATTGATTCTTATAACTTCGGACAGATAACGATTAACGGCGAGAATCATACGTCGGATGTAACTATTTTCCCTGATAGCGTTAAAGATAACTGGCGGAGGAAAAAGAGTCATGAGCTTTCTCTTGAAGACATAGCTGAGATTTTGGCTCAAAATCCTGAGGTCTTGATAGTTGGTACCGGGGCTTATGGTTTGGTAAAGGTGTTGCCGGAAGTAGAGCCGGCTGCGGAAGCTCAAGGTATTAAGCTTGTTGCTGAACCTACCGGGGAAGCTTGCTGCAGATATAACCAGTTATGCCGTTCGCAGAAAGTAGTAGCTGCTCTCCACCTTACTTGCTAAGTGCGGTTACTGTTTTCCTTATTGATATCAGTATTGACAGTAGTCTATAATATTAGCTTAAGTTTGGATGTACTATGGCAGGAGCACGACGAAAAGCAAGAACACTGACTCTGCAGGCACTGTATGAGATTGATTCTGTAGGGCATAAGGTAGAGGAGGTCGTAAGTCGCCTTCTCGGCAAGAAGAGCTTGTCTGCAGAAAATGTTACCTTTGCCCGGGAACTAATAAATGGTGTTATCCAGAATAAGGAGAAGATAGACCGCCATATTGAGGAGTTTGCTCCAGCCTGGCCTATAGAACAGATACCAGCAGTGGATAGGAACATCCTGAGGCTTGCAATATTTGAAATTTTACTTGATAATAAAGTGCCAGTTAAGGTAGCTATAAACGAAGCGGTTGAGTTAGCCAAGACCTTCGGCAGTGATAGTTCACCCAAGTTTGTCAACGGGGTCTTGGGCTCAATTAGCGCTCTTAGCAATAGATAGGAACTTTGGGAAGGAGAAAAATGGCGAATATTTTTGGGCGACTAAAGAAGATAGTAGTGGAACAACTAGGTGTGGATGAAAAGGAGGTAGTGCCCTCGGCTAATTTTGTTGACGATTTAGGCGCTGATTCCCTGGATTTAGTGGAACTGATAATGTCCTTGGAAGAGGAGTTTGGCAACCCGTCTCAGAAGGTTGAGATACCGGATGAGGATGCGGCAAAAATAATAACCATCCAGGATGCCATTGATTATCTTAAAGACCTGGGCATTGATGATGAGTAGGTAGGTGCATTGATTAAAGCCGTTTTTTTCGATTGGTTTAATACTCTAGCCCGTTTTGACCCTCCCCGGGAAGAATTGCATAGTCAGGTTCTCGGGGAGTTTGGTATTGAAGTATCGCCTCAGAAATTAATGCCCGGTGTCTTCGCTGCTGATAATTACTGGTTTGAGGAAAATGCCAGGTCGGCAATAAGAGACAGGAGTCCCGAGGAGCAAAAAGAGGTTAATACTCACTATCAGGAAATACTGTTAGCCGAGGTTGGAATTAATGTTTCCCGGGAGTTGCTCCTGAAAATCGTGAAGAGATTGCGTGAGCTATTTCCCGGGATGACCTTTGCCCTTTTTGATGATGTGCTGGCCGTTCTGCCTGAGTTAAAACAGCGGGGGCTTACCCTGGGCTTGCTAACCAATCTGGATAGGGATATGGTCCCTATCTGTAATAAGCTGGGGCTGGAACCGTATATTGACTTTATGGTTACCTCTGGAGAGATAGGGGTTGACAAACCCCATCCCCCCATTTTTCTGGCAGCACTGGAGCAAGCTAAGGTAAACGCCGCAGAGGCAATCCATGTCGGTGACCAGTATAAAGTTGATGTGATTGGTGCCCGGGGTGTGGGTATTGCTCCCATACTTATCGACCGCTATAACCTGCATCCTGAGGTCAGCGACTGTCCCCGTATTGTTGGCTTGACCGAGCTGGATAGATACCTGTAGTAAGGCTATTTCTTCCCGTAAAAATTTAGTAACCCCTGTCTTCAATCGGAGTGTTACTATACACCTCAACAGTCTTGCGGAAATGGTGCCCATAGATGGCGAGACTTATGGATAGGGGAAAAGACCGGGGACGTTTCAGCAGGGTGGACACAAAGAGCTTCCAGTAATACCTTCTTCCCTTTTCCCTGATACCCAAAATCCATATAGATTTAATAAACGCCTCAATATGGTAAAAGTAGAGTTTACCCTTCCTTACCCCTTGAGGTTTATATTCTCTTAGAAGTGTTTTAACCCGCTCGTAATACTGCTTGGGGGAGTAGATTGTATTCAGGATATGCTTATAGCCATTAATAAGTGTTTCATAGTTCATTTTAGGAATGAAGTTGATGGAACAGTCGGTATTGTCACCGGAGAAGCCCTTTAGCAGGCGGTTTTCCTGCTTCAAGCGCTGGTATAGCCTGGTGCCACGGGGTGCGTTTAGCAAACCGACCATGGCGGTAGCGATTCCGCTCCGCTGAATGAAGTTTATCTGGCTCTTGAAGATGGAGAGCGGGTCACTGTCAAAACCGACAATAAATCCTCCCTGCACCTCCAAGCCGTAGTTTTGGACCTTCTTAACCGAGGCTACTAAATCACGATTTATATTCTGGGACTTGTTACACTCAACCAGGCTTTCTTCATTGGGGGTTTCAATGCCAACAAATACGGTGCTGAACCCGGCCTTGACCATTAATCGCATCAGCTCTTCATCATCGGCAAGATTTATCGATGCCTCCGTATTAAGGACAAAGGGGTATTTTCTCTCCTTCGCCCATTTAATGATTGACGGCAGGGTTTCCTCTTTTAGTTTTCTCTTATTGCCGATGAAGTTATCATCAACAATGAACACGCCACCCCGCCACCCCCGACGGTATAGAGCCTCCAGTTCGGCCACTACCTGCTCTTTGACCTTGGTTCGTGGCTTATGCCCGTTCAGGATGACAATATCGCAAAATTCACAGTTAAACGGGCAGCCCCGGGAATACTGAAGACTCATTGATGAGTATTTTTTCGGGTTAATAAGCGACCACATGGGGATGGGGGTTTGGCTGATGTCAGGTCGTTGTTCGGAGGTGTAAATATGCCGGGCATACC
>DATKVW010000088.1:0-10202 GCA_035529875.1 Dehalococcoidales bacterium
GGCAATTTCCTGCTGAGTAGCGGCGAAGGTTAGTATTACTGCCAGCACCGGTGTGGCACAGGGAGAAGCCACAATCCCGAAGAAAAGCCCCATCAGAAAGGCACCAAGCAGTGCCTTTCTTTTGGGTAAGAATCGCTGCGATATGCCAATATTGAATTTAAATACTCCCAGTAGTTGCAGGCCGAGTAGTATAGCTACCGGGGGCAGCACATAATTCCAGAAGCTGCCGACATCACCAAATAGCCTGCCCATGGCACCGGCTATTATTCCCAGGACAGTGAAGGTTATGGTCAGTCCGATGGTAAAGACGATTGAATATTGGACTGCTTTTTTTCGTGAACCTTCAGCATAACCACCGACGAAGCCGATGACAAGTGGAATCATTGCCAGGACACAGGGACTGGCACTGGAGATAATGCCCCCCAGAAAACAGGCAGGAAAGGCAAGCCAGGCCTGGTTCTGGATTATATCACCTATATTACTGAGTAAAGTTTCCACTTATTCTATTCCCATTTACTTCAACTGGGTGATTATTTCTTCTTTAGGCCAAAACCCCATATGTCTTGTTGTTTCTTTACCGCTGCTGTCAAAGAATATCTGGGTGGGTATTGCCATAATCTGATATTGGTTGGCAAGGTCTCTATGTTCGTAGACCTCGACGATTACCACGTTCAGTTTGTCTTCATACTCTATTGCCAGCTCCTCCAGGATAGGCTTCATCTGCTTACATGGAATACAGGTGTTCGAGCCAAACTCAGCCAGGGTCGGCTTGCCACTGGATAGGGCTTGCTCAAGAGGTATTGACGTGAGGTCTGGTTGGGGCGAGGGTTTTGTTTGAGGTTTGGGTAATTCTCGTGGTGCTAAAACGGCATATCTGGTGGAGTAACCTATCTGGGTGGTTATTGTATGTTTTTCGGTATCTACTTGTTTATAGGGTACCTTGCTCCACTTGGTATCTTCATAACTGGCAATGTAAACATCGCTTTCTCTTAGTCCCTGCGGTAGCTCGGCTGGGTCATAACTGATGGTAAACTTAAGTGGAGGATTGAAAGTAGCTCCCTGGGGTGTCAAATCATAGACTGCCCCAACGATATATGCGTCCTCTGGTGGAGGTGGTGGGCCTGGGTCGACTGCCACATGAATGGTTTGGAGAGGCTTTTCATCTTTGTCCAGGAGTATAGTGCCTTCATTTAGAGACAGACTGACTTCATCATCAGCGGACGATAAATTTATCTTTGCCTTAAGCTTTCCCTGGCTGTCAACTGAAGCTTCATGTTTTGCACCAAGTAAGTCAATCTCCATTTGATAGGTTGATAACTCTTCTTCGTTTGTCACTTCAGGAGCAGGACTTCCACAAGCACAGAGCATACCACCTAACAGGATAACAAGCAGGAATGAACTCCATATCTTCACTTTAGTCAGCACGGTCATATTAATTCTCATTACTCCACCTTCTTAACATATCATCCCCTGCTTATCTTCTCTCCTCAATCCACTTCCCTATCTCCTGAGGACTGGGAATTCTGCCCTCTGATACCTTGACTCCGTCAATTATCACCGCCGGTGTTAGCACCACTCCTTTAGCGCTAATCTGTTTTATATCCTTAATCTCTACCACCTGTATCTCTTCCCCAAGTTCCTTTTCCAGCTCTTTCAGCGCCTGGAGCACATTCTTCTCCGCTGCCTGACATCTGGGGCAGCCCGGTCCGCAAACCTCAATAATCATTGTCTTAGCACCTCCTTAAGGTCGTTTGCTTTAGCCTAAAATAAACCCTGCCACCCATCCTACCAATGTGCCTAAAACTATGATGGTCAGGATATAGACTACAGCTTTCTTTACTCCGAAAACCCTGGCTATAGCCAGCCAGTTGGGCAGGCTGATGCCCGGTCCGGTAAGCAGCAGGGCTAGAGCCGGACCCTTGCCCATCCCCAGGTTCATCAGGGTATCGACAAACGGGGCTTCAGTCATGGTAGCAAAGTAGGTAACCGCTCCAATCAGGGTAGCCAAAAACGACTGCTGTAAGCCTTCTCCTCCCAGCCAAGTCTTAATCCACTCCTCGGGTAAAACAGCACCAATAACACCTACAATGAACACCCCTAATAGTAATAATGGGAAGATTCTACGTACAAACCACCATGTTTCCTCCAGCCATCCCTTAATCTTGCCCTTATTAATAGCCTTCCAACTATACAGGGCTACCACTGTCAGCCCTATTGTCCAGACCACTACCTTCTGCCAGTATGGCCCCTGCGTTACTATGTAGTTTGGTGCCAGGAGCCAGGCTACCAGTAGTAGGAGTAAAACTAGGCTTTTCAGACTCATCAAAGGCCCACCGTTCATTTGGATGGTGGAAACCCGTTTTTTCTCTTCGCGGTAAAAGGCATAGGTCATAACAAAGCCGACCACAAAGGACATGAGCAGGGCACTTATTAGTCTGGCGACAACCATCTGAGTGCCGAGGATTTGTCCGGTGTAGACCAGAGCCAGGATATTGGCTGCTGGAGCTACCCAGAGGATGATAAACGCAGCACCGATGCCAGCCCCACCGTAGTAAATACCGCTGGCTACTGGAATAACGGTGCAGGAACACGCAGTGACAAAGAAACTGCCACCGGCAGCAATGCCGAAGGAATTGAGTTTGCGTGCCGCGGCACCAAGATAGCCGATAATAGTCTCCTTGCGAATAAAGGTAACTATTCCACCAGCCAAAAGGAAGGCAGGAATGAGGCAGGTTACCACATGCAGAGCAAGGTAATCTTTAAGGGCAAATAAACCAGCCAGTAATAGGGTGACAAAGGTTTCCATTGCTTATATCTCTATAAATACAGGGGCAAAATTTCTATTTCCTTAATGCTTTAGGCCCGATGCGCACTGCTTGCTTTAGTCGTTCCCTATCTTGTTCTAGTACCTCGTTGCTAATAGGGGAATCCTTGAGGAGCTGGGCCAGAGAAGTAGCGTAACGATTTGCTGTTTGCTGGTCTATAGAATAGAACATCCATGCACCCTGCCTGCTTGACTTCAAGAAGCCAGCATCCTGGAGCATGCCAAGGTTACGCGACGCCCGGGTCTGGGATATATCCAGGGCTTGCATAATCTCGCAGACACAGCACTCTTCTTTCTCCAGTAGAATATTCAGAATCCTGAGTCTCGTCTCGTCGCAGAGAGCCTTCATCGCTTTAATCAAATTCTGCATAATTCTTCCCTGAATTTATAATCATATATGCGCATATCTACATATAATCATAAAGCATTTCCTAATCCATGTCAACAAACATCATTTTTCAATTAATCGGGGCCAATGCTATAATGGGCTGGAAATGGACATATTAGCTGAGCTTAACCCGGCACAGAAGGAAGCTGTTGAGGCAATCAACGGACCGGTGCTCATTTTGGCCGGTCCGGGCAGTGGCAAGACCAGGGTTATTACCCATCATGTTGCCTATCTGATTAAGGTTTGTGGTGTAAATCCGCGTCGGATTATGGCGGTTACCTTTACCAATAAGGCTGCCCGGGAGATGAAGGCAAGGCTAAACCAACTGGTGGGTGTTTCAGTGAAGGATTTAACCCTGGGCACCTTTCATGCCATCTGCGCTCGCATCCTGCGTATGGACGGCAAGGGGATAGATGTTGACCCTGGGTTTACCATCTATGATGAAGATGACCAGACGAGCTTAATCAAGCGGGCGCTTCAAGACGTGGGTCTTGACCCCAAGCAGTATGCCCCCGGGGCGATTAAGTCAGCCATTAGTGCCGCCAAAAGTCACTTGCTGACTCCGGGCGACTATAGCCAGCGGAGTCGCAGCTATTTTGAGGAAGTGGTACAGCGGGTCTACGAGCAGTATCAGCAGCTATTAGGCCAAAGTAGTGCTCTGGATTTTGACGACTTGTTAATGAAAACCGTCCAGCTATTTCGCAGTAACCCCGAAGTGCTGTCTAAGTATCAGGAGAGATACTTGCATATCCTGGTGGATGAGTTTCAGGATACCAATCTGGCTCAGTATGAACTGGTAAGGCAACTGGCCGATAAGTATCGCAATATCTGTGTTGTCGGCGACCCCGACCAGTCGATTTACTCGTGGCGGTTTGCTGACTTGCGCAATATCCTCAGCTTTGAGAAAGATTATCCCGAGGCTAAGGTGGTGGTGTTGGAACAGAACTATCGCTCCACCAAGAAGATTCTGGAGACGGCATCCCATATCATCTCAACCAACCAGCAGCGTAAACCTAAAGACCTGTGGACGAATAATGAAGTAGGTGAACTGACCACGGTGGTTGAGACCTACACCGAGCAGGAGGAAGCCCGGTTTGTCGTCAGCGAGGTTGAACGATTGGTAAGTCAGGGGGTGGCTAATCCCGGGGACTGTGCGGTGATGTATCGCACCAATGCCCAGTCAAGGGTGATTGAGGAAGCCTTTGTCCGCTACGGGATGCCGTACAAGCTGGTGGCGGGGACGCGGTTTTATGAGAGGCGAGAGGTTAAGGATATTGTTGCCTATCTCCGGCTTATCCAGAATCATTACGACTCGGTCAGCCTGCTGCGGATAATTAATGTCCCCCAGCGTGGCATTGGACAGCAGAGTCAGAGCCAGCTAGCTGGCTGGGCAAAGTCTATGGGCGTGCCTTTGTATAAAGCGTTGCAGGTTATGGCGGGACCAGAAGGAGACAGTAAGCCTCCGTTAAATCCTCGCGCTGTCAGAGCGATGACCACTTTTCTCAACTTGATGGAGGAACTTATAGTTCGTAGTCGGGAATTGAACATGGTTGATTTATTTGACCTGGTTATAGATAAATCTGGCTACAAGGGGTATACCCTGAATCAGGCCGACGGCGAGGAGCGCTGGGACAACATCCTTGAGCTTCGTACCGTCGCCCAGCAGTATCAAGATTTAGCGCCCGGCGATAGTTTGGCTGCTTTTCTGGAGGGGGTATCTCTGGTATCGGATGTGGACGGACTTAATGAGAGTGTGGATGCGGTAACCCTGATTACCCTGCATCAGGCTAAGGGTCTGGAATTCCCCGTGGTGTTCATTGTGGGGGTGGAGGACGGTATTTTACCCCATATCAGGTCGTTTGACGACCCCGCCCAGATGGAAGAGGAGCGGCGACTGTGCTATGTAGGGATAACCCGAGCCAAACAGCGGGTATATCTGGTTCGTGCTTTTCGTCGCAGTCTGATGGGGAGCAGTACCCTAAATAGACCGTCGCGTTTCCTGGAAGACATTCCCGCACACTTAATAACGGGTGGTGGTATGTGGCAGGGTGAGGAGAAGTTGTCCATCCAGGATATGTATTCCTGGAACAGGGTTTCAACACCGATAGCTACCTTCCCGGAGTTAAAGGCTGGCGACCATGTCCGCCACGTCCAGTTTGGCGACGGGGTGGTGGTCAGCTATCAGACAGCGGGGGATGATGCCGAGGTGACGGTTGTTTTTGACGGGGCGGGAATAAAGAAACTCCTTATGAGCTATGCCAAGCTGGAGAAAAAAGAATAAACCCTTGACATTTTACACGGAAGCGTGTATCATTAATCTAACATGCCCATCAAAGTTTTAGACCCCAGAGTGGTTTCCCAAATTGCCGCCGGTGAGGTGGTGGAGAGACCGGCGTCGGTGGTGAAGGAGCTGGTGGAGAATTCCCTGGATGCCGGCTCACGCCAGATTTCGGTTGAGGTCAGGGGTGGTGGCGTGAGCCTGATTCGGGTAATTGATGACGGGGTTGGTATTCCGTCCGGGGAGGTGGAGCTTGCCTTCGCTCGTCATGCTACCAGTAAGATAAATGAACTGGGGGATTTGGATACCATCTCCAGCCTCGGCTTCCGGGGGGAGGCGCTACCCAGTATCGCTGCGGTGGCTGAGGTGGAACTGGCTACCTGCGCTTTGGGGGAGCAGGCCGGCTATTACCTTGGTGTCAGAGACGGCAAAGTGGTCAGTCAGGGGAGCAGAGGACACCCTCAGGGGACCACGGTTACCGTGCGCAATCTGTTCCGCCGGGTGCCGGCACGACTCAAATTCCTCAAGTCGCCGACTACCGAAAACAGCCATATTGCTAATGTCGTCTCCCAGTATGCCCTTGCCTTCCCCGAGGTTAAGTTTACCCTGTTTATTGATGGCAGGATGGCGCTGAGCACCGCGGGCAATGGTCGGCTAACGGATACCATAGTCCAGGTTTATGGTTTAGAGGTCGCCCGGAATATGCTGATGATTAAGGAAGATGCAACGTCGCTATCCCGGGTAACGGGTATGATAGGTTCGCCAGCGATAAGCCGTTCCAGCCGGGGTTACCTCAGCTTCTTCGTTAATCGCCGCTGGGTGAGCAGTCGACTTCTCGCCTGGGCGGTGGAGGAGGCGTATCACGGACTGCTGATGCAGGGGAAACACCCGGTGGCGGTCGTCAACATTTCACTGCCCTCTGAGGAACTGGATGTTAATATTCATCCTACCAAGACCGAGGTGAAGTTCCAGAATGAGCGCCCGGTTTTTGTTTCGGTGCAGAAGGCAATTCGCCGCACCCTGACCGAGCAAACGCCGGTGCCCAAAATCGCCGAGCCGACGGTTGCTTTTGCCTCGCCCTCAGCGGTAAGACAGCTATCAGGGATATTAACCGAAGAGAGCCTTGCCGGCTCGTCGGCAGTTGCTCCCACCCCTGCTGTCTCTCTGCCTGTTTTGCGAGTATTGGGACAGCTAGCTAGTAGCTATATTGTTGCCGAAGGACCCGACGGGTTATATATTATTGACCAGCATGCTGCCCATGAGCGCATCCTCTTTGAGAAGATTAAACAGCAACGGCTGAACAGGGAAATTGAGGTTCAGGGCTTGCTTGAGCCGGTAACTGTTGAGGTCAGCCCCAAACAGGGGGAAGTCTTGAAGTCGTGTTACCAGGACCTGGCTGAGTTTGGTCTCTCTATTGAGCCCTTTGGTGATAGAACCTATCTGGTGCGGGCGGTACCTGCTTTACTTGATGCCAAGGACTGGATGGGGATGCTGCGGGAGTTATTGGACTCCCTGTCCGGGGGAAATAGGGAGGACTGGCGGGAGAAGATAGCCATATCTATGGCATGCCACAGTGCGGTGAGAGCCGGGCAGGCATTAACCGATGACGAAATGCGGGAGCTAATCCGGCAACTGGAGCAGGCATCAATTCCGCATACCTGCCCCCACGGTCGACCGACGATGATTCACTTCAGTTCAGGGCAGTTGAGGAAGGAATTTGGTAGAAGCTAGGGCAGGGAGTAGTTGGGGGCAAGCCCCCATTCGTTGGGCGGCCAGATAGATATCCAGGCTTTGCCAATGATTTCGTCGCTCTCCACTGTCCAGTCATTGCGGGAATCGTTGCTGTTGTTGCGATTGTCCCCCAGAACGAAATACTGGTCGGGGGGTACCGTCTTTCCCTGGAAGTTACGGCGGGGTGGTTCTTTGATATAGGGTTCGTCCAGGGGAAAGGCATTATCCTTGGTGTGGATATATACTATTCCCTCTTTTATCTCTACCGACTCACCGGGTAAGGCAATAATGCGCTTGATGTACTCGGTTCCCTTGTTTTGGGGTGGGTGGAATACGATTATATCCCCCCGCTCCGGTTCGTGAAAGTTATAAACGACTTTATTGATTACCAATCGCTGTCCCTCTTCAAAAGTGGGCTCCATACTACCACCGACGATGATGAAACTCTGGATGGTGAATTGCAGTAAGAAAAAGATGGCTACTGCCAGCAGAATGGTGCCGATAATATCACGGAAGAAATTTCTCATTTAGTCCTAATTATACCCTATCTGTCCTGACTCTTCTAGTATTGAATGGATTGTTTATTAACCTCACCCCCTGCTAAATAAATCCTAAGCTCATTTCTAAGTCTCCTTAGATATTGGTTAGCAACCTACCCCCTTTATCCCCCTCCCTTACTAGGGAGGGGGATTGGGTATGCCAGAGAGGCTTCGCCTCTCTTTGACTTTTCTCAATCTGGAGTGATTACTTGGAAGGTTTAGAGGGGTAGTTTCCTGAAGAGGGAGTTTCTTTAATATGGCTTGACCTGTTCAGGGAATTCAGGAGGGACACTGGCTCCTCTTAACAAAAATCTTCCCCTTCCCCTTACTAAGGGGAAGGGGATACAGGGGATGGGGTTCCGAATCTACAAGCTATACTGCCTTGAGGCTGAATTAGCCCTGGTCGCAGATTGTTTATTAACCTCACCCCCTGCTAAATAAATCCTAAGCTTAAAAGCCTTTTAGCTGCTGAACAACCTCAGAATGCTGAACGGGAACATTAATTTGCACTTTGTAAAAAGGGGATGCTAGAATAGCACTGATATGGACTATATGGAGCAGGCGCTCTCCCTGGCCAGGTTGGCTTTGGGACAGGTTAGTCCTAACCCGGCAGTGGGGGCGGTGGTGGTCAGTGGTGGGGTAGTTGTGGGGCAGGGTTATACTCAGCCCCCCGGCTCCTGTCATGCTGAAAAAGTCGCCTTGAAGCAGGCGGGCGACCGAGCTCACTGGGGGATAATGTATGTTACCTTAGAACCCTGCTGCCATTATGGTCGGACGCCACCGTGTACCGAGGCACTCATTGCTGCTGGCATCACCGAGGTTCACCTGGCTATGCTTGACCCCAATCCCCTTGTTTGTGGGGAGGGCAAAGAGCAGCTGGAGAGACTGGGCATTAAAGTATATGTTGGTGAGCGTGAGGAGGAGGCCAGACAGATTAATGAGGCCTATATTAAATTTATCACCACCGGTTTGCCTTTTGTTACTGCTAAGTTCGCTGTTAGTCTGGATGGTAAGATTGCCACCAAGAGTGGCGATTCCCGGTGGATTAGTGGCATTGAGGCAAGGGGATACGTTCATAACCTGCGCTATGCCACCGATGCTATTATGGCCGGAGTGAATACTGTTCTGGTTGATGACCCTCAGCTTACCGCGAGAAGTTGTGGTGGGCGGGGAGGGTCAGCCCGGGTGCAGCCACTTCGGGTAATCGTGGATAGCAAGGGGCGGACACCGTTGACCGCCCGGGTGTTTAATGAGCCGGGTAAAACATTCCTGGCGCTGGGCAGGTCAGTTACTCCCGAAGAGAGAAAAACCTTAGCCCGGGCTGATGTTGAGATATTGGAATTACCTTCAAAAGAGGGTTTGGTAGATTTGGAAGGTCTTATGAAAATATTAGGGGAGCGGCAAATTACCAGTGTTTTGGTGGAAAGTGGCGGGACGCTTCTTGGTTCATTGTTTGACCACCAGCTGGTAGATAAGGTGGTTGCTTTTGTTGCTCCTATTATCATCGGCGGTAAGGAAGCAAAAACAGCTGTTGGTGGTAAAGGGGCTGATAAGCTAGCAGACGCAATTGGGTTAGAACGTGTTAGCATGGAAACGGTTGGTAGCGATTTGATGGTTAGTGGCTACGTTAAGAGGTAAGAGTGTTTACCGGGATTATTGAAGAGGTAGGTAAAGTTACTTCAGCGCAACCTGAAAGCCTGGTTGTTGCTGCCAGCAAAGTCCTTCAGGGACTGGAACTGGGGGGAAGTGTGTCGGTTAATGGAGTATGCCTGACGGTGACCAGTTTTGACACTCGGTCTTTCTCAGTTGGTCTGATGCCGGAGACAATAGAGCGGACTAATCTGGGTGTGTTAAGTATCGGGGAAGGGGTTAACCTGGAACGCCCGTTGACCTTAGGAAAACCGTTAGGCGGGCATTTAGTCCAGGGGCATATAGATGGTACCGGGAGAGTAACCGCTGTTACCCAGGGTGGTGGGGCAGTGCTGATTAGATTTGAAGCCCCGCCTGAAGTAATACGCTATATGGTGGCAAAAGGTTTTATGGCTGTTGACGGGGTTAGTCTAACCGTGGTTGATTTTAATACCAGCTCATTTTTGGTTTCTGTTGTAGATTATACCCGAGAACATACCACGCTGGGTAGCAGGCGGGTGGGTGACCTGGTTAATCTGGAGGTGGACATTGTTGCCAAATATGTGGAACGACTTAGCCAGCCCCGCCGTCCCGGGGTAACTATTGATTTCTTGCAAGAGCACGGCTTTTTAGTCGGTTAATCTGTTTATTTTTCAGTTGGGGGTGTTATGAGTATATCAACTATTCCTGAGGCTATTGAGGATATAAGGGCAGGCAAGTTTGTTATCGTCGTTGATGACGAGGATAGGGAGAACGAGGGTGACCTGACTATGGCTGCAGAAAAGGTTACCGCGGAAGCGATTAACTTTATGA
>DATKVW010000089.1:0-3286 GCA_035529875.1 Dehalococcoidales bacterium
GCCGGGTTGCCGGCTACTACATGATAAGCAAGAACATCAGAAACTACTACACTCCCCATACCTACGAGCGACCACTCTCCGATAGTTATTCGCTCTCTTATTGAAGAATTCTGTCCGATGTAGCAGCCCTCGTTTATTATCACCCCTCCAGCTATAGCAGTAGAGTTGGCTATGGTAACATAGTCCCCGATTTTGACATCATGACCCATATAGGCATGTGATAAAATTACAGTGTGATTGCCTATTTTTACATTTGGCATTATGGCAACCCCTGGCATTATGACCGAACCTTTGCCAACATCTGTATATCTGGAGACCCGTGCATCTGGGTGAATTATGGTGGCGTAGTTTTCTAGGCTTATTCCGAGTTTAGTAGCTACTCTTTTTCTAATGAAATAGTTACGGGGACTACCCATGATTATTACGAAAAAGCAGTTCTGATATTTGACTGCATCATCTGTCTTCCCAAGAACAGGAAAGCCGTTTATTTTTGTACCTTGCTTCTTGGGGTCATCGTCCAGATAACCCAATAGGTTCCACTCGTTACTAATATCTTCTATTGCGTCAGCAACCACTCTGCCTGTTCCCCCAGCACCGATGATGATTAAGTCTTTAGTCATATTCTTCACATCTACTCCGTAATTGATTGCTTATACCAGTCAACAGTCAGCTTTATTCCCTCTTCCAGACTAATCCTGGGCTTGAAATTTATTAAGTCCCGGGCAAGATTAATACTGGCAATAAACCTCCTCACATCCCCCGGTCTTCCTTTTTCATAGACAACCGCCTTATTATAGCCCATACGCTCAGCTATCAGTCCAACCAGCTTGTTTATTGAGATTTCACTGCCGCTGGCGATATTGATTACCCTGCCTCTACTCTTTGCACAATTATATACCTCCACCGCAGCATCAGCCGTTTCGGCAACATACAGGTAATCCCTGGTCTGCTCACCATCGCCATAAACCACCGGGGCTTCACCAGATAAGAGCCTCTTTATAGTCAAGGGAATGACTCCAGCGTAGTTCCCCTCATTCTGCCTTGGGCCATAATTGTTAAAGGGTCTGATAATGGAAGCGTCAATATTAAAGGCGCTTATATAGGATAACACCGTCAGGTCGGTAGCTGCTTTGCTGGCACCGTAAGGAGTGGTGGGATGCAAAGGGTGATTTTCATCCATAGGTGCATACTGACAATTACCATACGCCTCTGAGGATGAGAAGTGAATAAGGGTATCAAAGTAACTATCTCTGGCTAATTCACATAAGCAAAGGGTGAGACTATTATTCTGCTCATATGTCCATCGGGGATGGACGAGAGACGCCGGCAGGGGAACTATCGCCAGATTGAATACCACCTGAATGCCTTCTGACTTCACTATATCCTTCATTGCTTCGTAGTCTGAGGCATCCTGGCGATAAACTTTAAGCCCGGGATAGCTTGTTTTTGCCTGCTCCAGGTTAGCTTCCTTCCCCAGGTAGAAATTATCCACCACTACCAGGTTAGACGGCTTTTCCCGTGCCAATCTGTCCACCAGATGACTGCCAATGAAGCCAGCTCCACCGGTTACCAGGATAGCTTTATTTTCCAGGCTCATAAGGGCTCTCCTTCTGACCCAAGGAAACCTGCTCCGCCCGGGTAGCAATTTCCAGTGCTTTCAGACCATCATAGCCGGTTACCAGAGGCTGTTTACCGCCCCTTATACAATCAAGGAAATGGCTCAGTTCCAGCTTTAACGGCTCCTCCTTTTCTATCTCAGGAATAATATTGCCTCCGGTATTATATATCTCTAATTCGCGCTTAAGATAGTCCAGATAGGCTATGCCTTTGGTGCCGGTTACTGAGAGGGTTCTTACCCTGTGCGGGGTATACCAGTTCACCTCAATGGAAGCGAAAACACCGCCAAAGTCAATAAGTATCAGGGCGGCGTCTCCTTTTATGTTCCTGTACCGGGTTGACCGGGCATACACCGCGGTATATTCCTTGCCGACAAGGTAGCGACTAATATCTATATCATGTGTCGCCGAATCAACGATTATCCCGGTATCACTTATTCGGGTAACAAAAGGGCCCACCCTTCTTGCCGAGATAAGTATCAATTTCCCCAAGATACCTTCATCTATTATCTGCTTCAACTTCTGAACCGCCGGGTTAAATCTTTCAATGTGCCCCACCAAAAGCTTCACCTTTCTTTCCTCAGCAGCCGAAATTATCTTCTGGGCATTGGTAATAGAGTCGGCTATCGGTTTTTCAATGAGCAGATTTGCCCCTCGTTCTATTACTGCCAGGGCTACCGCTTTGTGTTCTATGGTGGGGACAACAATACTAACCGCATCTAAATCCTGATTCAGCAGCTCTTTATAGTCGGCATAAGCTCTGGTTCCATATTGAGCAGCAATTTTTTGGGCTCTGTCTAAATCGGTATCAGCAACACCAACCACATTGGCACCGAGCTCATGATAAATCCGTACGTGCTGCCGACCCATACTGCCTATGCCAATAACGCCAACTTTCAATGAACCTTCCCTTTTCATATCTTATTAAGCACCCTTAATTCCTGAGGTAGTTCCGTTATCTTTGCCGGGAAACCGGTAGCCAGCGCCCAGGCAGGTACATCCCGGGTCACCACAGCACCGGCAGCAATCAGGCTACCCTCACCAATTTCAATACCGGGGAGAAGGATGGCATTAGCACCAACGGAGACCCCTTTTCTTATGACCGGCCCCTTTAAGGTAAGGTTCTTCCTGATGGGATACTTATCGTTGGTTAATACCGCATTAGGTCCGATAAAAACGAAGTCTTCAATGATGGTATCCCTTGGAATAAACACATTACTCTGAATGTTGACGTTATTCCCAATGACGGTGTTACCCTCAACGATGGTGCTCGTGCCTACAGAGACATTATCCCCAATCTGAGTATTCTCTCGAATAAGAACATTATGCCCACTGCGGAAATCTCTCCCGATAGAGACATCGCAATATATGATGGTATTGGCTCTTATTAGAGCATTATCACCGATGGTAGCACCCTGGAACTGGTAGTCCTCAATACTGATACCTTTAGCTTTGGTAATATTCAAAATCTCGGTGTGCGGGTAGCCTATTATCACATTTTCCAGTATCAGGCTATCCTTGCCAATACTACTTTTGCCATATATTATTGCCGAACTGTGAATCCTGCTACTCATAGCAATCCCTGGTCACTTTTACTAAATTATCAATCACGTATTCCTGCTCTGTATCGGTCATCTGGACATATAAGGGCAAGGTAATACTTAACCTGT
>DATKVW010000090.1:0-11464 GCA_035529875.1 Dehalococcoidales bacterium
CCTCCCTTAACTCCTCCGGGTCGTTCCACATCTCATATTGAACAGCGTGTTCTATCCAATCAAGAATAACATTAGCGGGAACGGCAGTCTGATGTCCAAACTGCAATTGGTTTGGCCCAGCAAACTGGTTGGCGGTTTTTATCTTATAGACATACCGCCTCATATTGGCTGGGACATGAGTACCAAAGGCAACACCTGCGTTGGTGATGACACCTAGAACCGAATTTAGTCCTCTCTTATCTGGCATCAGCCTCCCTCCTCTGTCACGGATTTACTATAGGCAAGCAGGTCATTCCCAAGGTCCTCCGAGAGCCAATCTGGTATCCTCGCCGGCTCTGGGTCAACACCACCCATAGTATGTAAACTTCCTGGCCGCCTCAACGTGAGGATATCCTTGATGATGGACTTGTCCTTTATGAGCGCGTAGGAATACCTCATAACGTCGAAGTTGAGCATAACATTGTCCATGGCATCGGGTAGGGGATTGTAACACTGGAAGGCAGGGTAGAGTTGATTGATGGCGAAGATCTGGCTCTTCAGGGCAAATGGCCCGTCGAAGGGGCTCATCTCACCGTCGATGTAACCAACATCACCAACTATGGTGCGCTGTACGGCAACCAGGTTCCAACGGTCCTGTCTAGTGGGGTACTGGAAGTAAATCCTGGCCTTCGGCTTATTAACTCCCCAGAAACTGTGGTAAATCCACCTTTCTTCTGGTGGCATCAAGTAACGCCGAGTACCGGCATCTACTATCTCGTTCCAGGCAGCTAAATTAGTACCGGCAAGTAAGTTGACGCCAAGGGAGTATGGCTTGACATTGGAGGGCTCCCAGCCGAGAATCCTAAAGCAAGCCCACCCCTGAGCAAATTGGAGAGCCAGGAGATAACCCTCTTTCAGGAAGAAGTTCTCATGGCTCTCCTTCATTAGAGCTATGTCCATATGTACCTCCTCTTTTCTCTGTGTCTAGCAGAGAAGGTTTTTTTAACTAGCCAAGTAACCAGCAAAGATTATAACCAGGCTGGTACTTCAGGGTTGAGTAGGCGTCCAAGCCCAACTACCAAGCCGCCCAGTTTCAGGTGCTCGGCCCCAACCTCACCATTGGCAGTTACCAGGAGCTGATCCTCAGGCAACACGATCTTGGTGGGGATTGGGAATACCGGGACCCCATTGTAATTGTCACCAATGAGGATATCACTGACGTCCTCAGGGATCAGGTTAACACGGCCAATCTGGAAGTGTACCTCCCGGACAAAGGGAGTTACAGCTGTCTGGCTGACCAGGTGGGTAATGATAAGGCCGTGGTCCTCAGACAACGGGAAAGGTGTGGCGGCGTTAAGACCATCCAGGTAAGCCACCCAGGTCCCAATGGCTGCAAAGTTGACCAGCCAGTTGAGCCTTCGGTTTACTGCGGCAACACCCCCGGTCTTGGTATGGACTGGTCTTATGAACCCGAAGCCAATCTCTGCATCACCGGGGTTCATACCGCGGAACTTACGGTTGTTAAGTTTTTCCTTGATGGCCATGACGCCGGCGACGATGGTGTCAACCCGCTCCTCGAAGATTCTCCGCACCTGGCTATCGGTGGTGCTCAAGAGCTTGTTGAAGTTGTCCTCAAAAATGGCCTGCTCTTCGCCGTCCAACGCGGACAGGCTGAATTTCTGGCCATACAGGCTGAGTTCCTTTTTGGTTAATGACGATAGTCCTGCTATTTTCATGCTCTCCTCCTCAGGAAAATATTTCCTCGCCCAGCGTTTCCCGGGCTATTATTATGATAGTATTTCCGCGCCCAGGGGCTTTCTGGCTACCGCCTGAAGTGTCGTCGATCTCACCTCGACCCCGGTGACATAGCGCCTGAGCCCAGTGTCTCCGGGTGGTGTCGGTAATCCAGGCAGCTCAGGCACTGCTGGCAGGGCTGGGATCTCCATAGGGAAGTCAGGTAACACCGGGAGCTTCCCTGTGATATCCAGCAGCGTGGTAGATATTTTCGGTGCTCCCACCGGCAGCTTTGCCTCTATTGCTGCTGGCAACGCGGTAGCAGCGGTCAAAAGTTCCTTTGGATTCTTGTAAGTCATAACCCACCTCCTAAATGGATAAGAGCAACCAGACCTAGCCGGTTACTCTCTTAATTTGTGACTTGACAGCTTCAAAGGTGTCCATAGCGCCTTTTCCAAAGGCCTCGACCAAGCCGAGGCCAGCCTTAACTGTCTGGCCGGCGCCCTTCACTACGGCATTGGGAATTACCATGGGGTCATCGGGCAATTTGGCCTTGACATCATCCAGGTTGGCCTTCACCTCTGAGGCAAAAATCCCGGCGACATCAGCCACATTTTTGGCTACTCTAACTGGGCCTTCAGCTAGCTCAATGGCGCCATCGGCTATGCTGTCAATCAGCACCTTCGGATCCGGTAATCGTTCCATACTCCCTCCTTAGTGTGGGGTGCAACCTTCTACAAAAAGGAACGGGGCACGTTCAAACCTTCTGTAGAAGGTTGCTTGCCCCGTTTTTCCCCTGGGTAGTTGCTGATGTAAAGTTAAAAGCTGGGTAGCCGAAACTCTCACGATTCAGCAACTACCCAGCTTCTAATTTAATAGTAAGCGAAGATTTTTATTTTGTCAACTTTTTCTTAGGCTACCACCTCCTTTAATCTAAAATCTGTTAAAGTCTTATGGGCAAAACAATTGGTGGTGGCGGAAATAATCTAAAAGGCAAAAGCAGGGGTGGTCTTACCCTTACCTTAGCACTCTCGTCACCAAGAAGTACCGCATTCCTCTGGTTGAATTTAAGGCAGGACTTTATCAGCTCGTCTTCTTCCATCTCGTCATTTCTTGAGTAGCCGTCAAGCTCTATATCAAGGGCTTCCCTGGCTGTTTTACCATCAAGCAGGGCATTTATCCCCTCAACGACTGGCATCAGGCACTTGGCGGCAAATTCATTGTCAGCCCAAGGTCTTGTGGCAAGGTCGGAATCCATTATCCAAACGTAGTCATCTACGTAACCCATAAAGGCAGCACAGCCATTCTTTACCAGGTCAGGCCCTAATTCTACCCCGGTTTGGCAGGAGAGAAGCTTTATTACCTTGCCTCTTACTTCTTTAGGGTCATACTTTCCAACCTCCAGGATTGCGGCCTCATCCTGCCCGGTAAAGACGTCAACGTCGCCATGGCCACTGCCAATGATTATGTCGGACTGTGGTGCTGAAAGCACGAAAGGTTGCCGGCGAGCCAGGGCAGCAAACAGGTGGACTGGCTCCAGGCGAGGTACAATCCACCTCAAAAGGTACCCACTGGCTGACCTGGTGGGTAAATCAAAATCAGACATTAAAATGGTGGTAGGCACTATCCTTTCTCCTTTGTCCCCAGCCTTTTCATGAGCTCGAAGAATTCCGGATTCCTCTCTATTTCTTCGGGTATTTTATCGAGGGGTACCGCATTGAGGTACGCCTTGCCCCTGGTGCTCAAATTCACCAGAGTAGGCTTGGAGCTGCCTTTGCCCTCTTTTCTCTTAGCTTCCTGGTATCTCCTGAAAGCCTCAGCGGCAGCTGTGCGGTCGCCCCGCCGCAGCGCCTCCTGGTAGCGTTCCCATTCTTCTTTTGAGCTAGCCAATTTTACTCACTCTCCCTAGTTCTACATCAAACTGGTAAACCCCTCCGTCTACTGCGCTAAAAGTAGGACTGGTATATTGGGCGGATATCACTGAGCCTCTTATCAGGAAAACAGCAAGGTACCCACCAGTTTGTACGTTTGCAAATGGGATCCTCTCATACGGCAAGTACCAATACTCACCTCCAACAAAGGCGCCTTTGCCTGGGTCCCAATAGAAACAGCACCATTCATCGTAACTACCAAAGTCAGAGGGGATCCCCCAGATGCTGATGCCGAAACTAATGCCTACCGGCGGCGCCTCCGCCTTTACAAAGTGGGCGGTGATTAAACGGTGCTCTGTCATGGGATAAACTGGGGCGGTTATTGCCGGAGTATCCGTCATTTCACCTGACCACCCGTCAAAGACGTAGCCTGGATTAGGATGTGCTGTGACATAAACAGTGGTGCCATAAGGGAAGAGCCAGTTGTGCTGCGTCCCACCTGAAGGTGCCGGGCTGGTGGTAACATAGCCTGCCCCCACCGGGTCAATCCTGACTTCAAGGGTTTCCAGTTCCACTTCCTCGGCAATAGTAAACACACCCCAATCAGTATCGATTTCTTGACTACCGTCATTGGTCTCTAACCTGGCCCTCACACTATAAGTTTGCCCTGGCACCAAAGTGGCAGGTAATACAAAGGTCCCGTTTAATTGCCCTGTAGCCCAGTCAGCAGCCTCCTGAAATTGTACTGTAACTGGGCTATAGGTATGTAGAACATTGAAAGTGGGGTATATTCCTGTCCCCAAAGAAATAATAAGCCTGCCTCCCTGTGCCATGCCCTTATACTTGAAATTTGCGGTGAAAGGTACTGTCGCCCCCAAGCCATAAGTACCTCCTACGGCTATAAAATCCCAGTCCGCAATATCAGATGCAGGTGGGAGACCAATAATCGTTATCACATTCTCCAGGTACTCAGTAAATATGTCACCCCCGGTAATGCCCATTATCTTGACATAGAGGCCGTATTCTGAGCCGGGGCTTATTGCTGAGGTTATTATTACATCTATGTAGCCTTCCAGAGGCTCCCAGTCAACACTAGATGGTACTATAAGTGTCTTATTGGCACTTAATTGTTCATCATGGGGGTCTATTAAAGTCCACTTCCATATAGCAGCGTGGAATTCACCGGTAACAGCATCGCCCATGTGGTCAAAGCCAACATTCACACGGCACCGGTCACCTACTTCCAGCGCCAGCGCTCCAGGCGGTGTTACCGGAGGGTCACCATTCTTGCTATAGGAGAGTATTCTAAAGTTCCTGAAGCCCATCTCTTCGGGGGGAACTTCACCCGCAACTATAAATGTTGTCTTGAAACTGGTTACAGGCGGGAATGGGGGGATTGTTATTTCGGCAACGCTGAAGGTTGGTCCAGCGTAGGCTTCTACTTCCAGGACAAACTCACCCTCACGGGCAAAGCCTCTGGGGAAGCTTATCTCAAAGTCGCTGCCAATAGCGATATCGCTTTCAATCACCGTTGGCGCCCCGATGATGGGGACTATTTCTTCCCACCATGCCTCTGGATAAGTGACTTTAGCTCTTACCCAGATTGGTGCCAGGAACGGGATTTTGAACAGCTCAACTTTGCCCTTTACTGTAAAGGGCTGCTTGAGCCTTGGGCTCTCAGGGATGGTTATGTCCTTCAGTGTGAAGAGCAAATCGCCATTACCGGGTTCCGGTATCTCAATAAGTTTTGTTGGTTGTTGCATGGCTAATTCTCCTTGGTCAATGCCCTTGCCATAGCTATGGTTGCCGGAGCTATCTTGTCCTGCTGGATGAACTCATCGTACTGGCCTGGTGTCAGCACTTTCCTCAGCTCGGCAAAGTGGAGGTCTTCTACCACATCGGCCACCACATCTCCCACCCAGGGTATCATAGCCGGTATCAAAGAGAGGTCAATGCCGATGGCGTGTTTCATGGCCCCCCTGCTCTTCTCGTCAAAGGGTGGTAATTTTGGCAGCTCTAGCTTTTTCGAGGGCAGGTGCACTTTCCCGAAGGGGGTAGGGACTGTCGTCTCAGGCAATGTTGGCGGCCAAAGCTTGGGGGGTTCCTTCTGGCCTGGCAGTTTGGGTAGGCTTATCTTGCCGCGGCCCGGGTTGCTGGGGAGCGCCTCTCTTTCCTCTAGCTCTTTACGCAGCAGGCCGATGTAGTATTCTCTCGTTTGGTCAACCCATTCAAAGCCGGTTGGCTCTAACCCCTTCCACTGTTTATAGACATTCTGGAGCTCGGTGGTAGGGATCTTGATTTTCTGTCCTTCGCGTGGGTTGCTGCCAGCCATTTTATCTCTCCCCCTCAAAAAGGATCGGGGCAAACAAAAATATATTGCTGCCCCGTTTTTCCTGGCTTTTAACTAATTCTAATTCAGAATTAACAGCAGGTCAAGATTATTCCTAAACCGCAATCTGAGCCTTGTCGGTTAAAATTTCAAATGGCACAAGCCCTAGCCGAATTTCTACCTGCGATGGCTGTATGGTGTCAAGTGTCAGCCGCCAGTCATCGATGCTGAAGGGTCCGATATGGTCTGTTTTCTCTATGTAGTCGGTGAATGAGTCGTAGCTAGTCCTCACGTATATGCCATATAAAAGAGGCAGGGGCATCCCATTTCTCACTGCAAATAGTAGATGCCTCTTACCATCGGCCATCTCCATGCCAAAGTCACCGTAGAATCTGAGAATGGGCTGCGGTGGCCTACCCAGTGCCTCGGCTATTTTCTCGCCAAGGCTTTTTGGCCTGTCCGATTCCCTTAGTAGGAGCATTAAAGCCTACTTCCTCCATGGCCAGCGGAGTTCCAGTGCGCGGGGTAGCGGGGGCCCACTCTCCGGCGGCATGGGAAGCATTTTATTGACTGCCATCCCTCTTTTAAGCGTCGCTAGGGGCGGCACTGCCCCCTTGCCGAATATTCTCTCATGAAATGATTGTCGTTCTGATTCTATTTTAGGCATTGGATTACCTCCTAGAAGACGCTGTTTTTCCTCCTCGGTCCACGGACCATGTTTACCCACACTAAGCATGTGTGCTGCCTCATCAGCAGTGTACCTGTCTTCAACTACTGGGTCAACAAGTGCGTAATACCTCTCTTTCGATAGTATAGCCTGAGACGAAGGTTCCCAGACTGTGCCGTCGGGTAATTCAACCCACGCGTGGTTGATCCGTTTGCCCAGGCTGATTGCAGTGCCGTGAACGAGAACTCCTTCTGTGTGCCGCATCACGTACCGCCAAGAGTCTGGGTAGCAGGTACCGGTTGGATTACCCGAACTGGGATTAGGTGGAGTGGGCTGTAATCCAGTTTCAGGCATACCTGGTTCGGCTTGAGGGATTGCAGTAGGTTTACCTAACTGTTCCGACACCCACTTATGGATAGCAGATGCTTCAGTTCTACTCATTCCTCTACCAGTAACAGATGTTGACGAAACTACTGTATCACTATGTTGTAATCCAGGCGATATTTTAGGTGGTATTGTAATTCCCCGTGTTCTTAAAAGATTGGTAATATCATTCCCACTAACTCCCTCTCCTTGCCATAATTCAATGATTTGTTGCTGCCCACGTTCACGACTCAACCTATTTTGCTCAACTGCATATATATCCCAGTCAGCTTCAGTTTTTCCTTGTGCTATGAATTCCCTATGAGTTAGTGGAGGTGTAACCTTTGGAGTAACAGGTGAGGGAGTGGGGATTGCTTTAGCCTCAATATATGCCGTTTCAGCTTTATCGGCTACCTCAGAGGCTTTATCAAAAATAGTTTTACCCTTCAGGAATTCCTCATCACCAATCTTCCTGGTACGATAATCCTCACGGATAAGTCTAAACTCACGGGATGCCTTTCTAAATGCTTCAAGAGAGGCATCGTAGGTAACCTCTGGGGTAACAGGTGCTTGGGGATTATTTCTCAAGGTTTACTCCAAGGCCACCGAATATTCAGTCCTCGAGGCAGCGGTGGCCCCTCTAGCGGTGAAGATGGCCTTGCGTAGCTCCCATGAACACCGACAATATGGCCAATAAGGATATCTGACCGGGTTATCTTGTTTACCAATCCTAGGACTTCATCTCCGCAGATAGGACACCGCACTGTAGTTTTTATTGCGGAAGTCATTATCTCTTCCCTAAAGACTCCATTAGCTCTTTTTTAAAGAAGAAACGTGGAACTGGGGGATAAGGGAAAGGTGCTGGCAGCAGGTCATTGGCTTCAATATTAGGACCAATTTCCTCGGCTGCCTTGAAGGCACTAAAGCTTACTACGGTGCCTATCCCGCCGAGAATAAATAAAATTAACCCTGTCTCGGGGTCTATCAATCTACACCTCCTTCAAAGAGGACAGAAACTCCAGCAGCTCTTTTGGAGCTTTGGCTACCAGCTTGTTTGCCTCCTTCAGGACCTTCTCCAGCTTCTCCAGCTTCTCAGTGGGGGTATCGGCGATCAGGTTGACCAGGGTGACAACCTTTTCCAGCTCCGGCGAGGCGAGGGAAAGGCGTTCACAGCTCTCCAGGATACTTTTGATTACGCGCAACCTTGGCATGTCAGGGAACTTTTGCAGGCCTTCGGCGATTTTTCCAAGGGGGGGCAAACCTAATTTATCCTCTAGGGTACTTAAAAGACCTTTACCGCTCATGATGAGCCTCCTATTGAAATTCTAAACCCTCAGGTGGCAATAGTCAATTTAGAATACTACTGATAACCGTCTTTTCAATAAATTCTTGGCTGATGGCAGGGCAGTCGTTGAAGGAGGACTTAAAGCGGGGGAAATCATCTTGTACGTAGGCCAGGAACGGCTTGCCCAAGCGGTCGAATAAAGCCTCGTGTGGCTTCATCTTGAAATCAGGCTCCACTTTTAGGTTTAGAAACAGAACCCCACCAATCCACTCCAGCAGCTTAGAAAGCCTTAGTGGCCTTTGGCTGGTGAGCGTGTAGACGCCTTCGTCCTGGATGCCGGCCATTTTTTCTGCTATCCAGTCGGCCTGAACCAGGTTCATGGTGGCCTTGGGGTCGCCCTTTATCCGGAAGCTAATCTGCTTGGGTGGCAGGTGCAAGGTTCCCTCTATTTTTTTCCTGATTGGCTCAGCCCGGTTGTGGATCCTGGCCCACATCCTCGCCGCAATATAAAGGTGCTGCGGCTTATCAATCTCGCAGGTCTTGGAGTTGGGGACAATGATGCCCGTCTTAAAGATGGAGTACTTAACGCCCGATTCCCCGATCAAATTCTCGGCGGTGGCTTTGGTCTTCTCATAGGAGTTCCTCCCCTGGGTATAAGCAGTTGAGCAATAATAAAGATGGGGGATCTCATAACGTTTCATGAGCTTGATGACATTTTCTGTGCCGACGACATTGACATTCCACAAGTCAGCTCGGTGCCTCTCACTCAAATCAAGCAAGGCAGCCAGATGGTATATGGCATCGACACCGGGATTATTCACCAGGCCAAGATTGTCAGCAGTAATATCGCCCTGTATTATATCTAAATTACCGATGCCGAAAAGCTTGTGCGCCTTTTTCATGTCTCTGGCCAGGATCCTTACCTTTTGTCCTCTGGCCACCAAATTGTATATCAGCTCTCGACCAAGCATCCCGGTGCCCCCGGTCACCAATACTGTCATTAACCTACCCATCAACCCTGGGCCTCCTCGATATACTGCCCCCAGTGGCTTAAAACTGGCTCAGGGAGCTCTCTTTCCTGTACCAAGCGTCTCACGATATCTGAGATGGCTTTATGTCCATATGGCCAACATCTCCATATCTCAGTATATAAATCTATTGCATGAGATGATTTCTGAAGAAGCATCTTGTTACATTCCAAAGCATACTCCTTTACTAAAGCTTCCATTTCCTCTATCTTCTTTTCAGGCATGTCCTGACCGCATGTGGGACACTTCATCTTCACCTCTCAAAACGGAGCAATGTTGCCCCTCCAGTCATCCCTGGTCCGATACTCAAAACTGCTGCGTAATCTCCGGGCTGGATCTTCTCTGCCATCAGCGACTTGCCGGAAATGCCGACTGAGGTGCTGCTTGTGTTGCCGAACATTCTCAGCGTTTCTCTTGATAGTCTTAGCTTCTTCTCTTCAATGCCCAGTGCATCTCTTATGTTGTCCAGCACTATATTGCCGGCGGCATGTATAACCCACCAGGTTATATCATCAATGCTTAGCTCCTGGCGCTGCAGCACGGCATCAACTGCCGGCTTGACCACCAGCGGTGCCAGCTCCGGTACCCTGCGAGAAAGAAGCACCCTGAGCCTTCCTTGCCGCCAGGTGAACCCAAGGTCATCAATATAATCGGTATTGGTGCAGGTCTCCGTGTCAATGATAGAGGGGTGCCTCGGGTCGTCATCGTAGCCGATGAGGGCACAGACGGCGGCATCGGCAAAAATGGCATTGCTCCTGGCCAGCTCAAAGTGGTTTTCTGAGTCTGCCTTTCCTTCTGGCTCGGGGAAATAGGTGCAGCTTGTCAGTTCACAGGTTATCACTAAACAGGGTTTACCCGTGGCCACAATAAAATCGTACGCCCTTTTCAAACCGGGGAATCCTGATTCACAACCCATACTCCCAATATTGGTGAGGTAGGTATTGGAGGGGAACTGAAACTCTTTGGCCAGGTAATGAGGTATCGTTGGTCCCGGGCAGAATCCGGTGCAGCTGCAAAAGACAATACAGGCTATATCCTTCGGGCTTCTACCATCCAGGCAGTTGAGAATCGCTTGCTTTGAAAGGGCAATCGCGCCCCTCATGTACTCTTCCTGCTGCTCTTGCCAGCCTAGCTTTCTAATTCTATCCAGCGGTACCCAAAAATGGCGCTTGCCGATACCAGCACCGGTGAAAACATGCTTAAATGCCGAGGGGTAGCGGAGCTCGTCAAAAATCTCATCCTGGGTATAAGAGTTCTCCGGGACACAGTAGCCAATGGAAATTATCTTCGGTTCCATCTTATCCCGGAACCTCTCCGAGCAACAGTAGTAGGCAATACAGGTAAATTCCCCCCAATCCCCAGATAATACCTACCTTTGGCTTGCTCTCTATAAAGAGGAGGCACATTGAGAACGGCAAAAAAGTAATCAAGGTTAGCGCAGTTAACGGATGCAGTACTCCGCCGGTAATCAGAAATAGCTGGCTCAAAAAGGTTATACTTAACAGCCAGCCAAGGATGGTAGAAATAGAGGCGTTATTCCGCCATACCAGGGCACCGAAGTTCCTCAGCCCTCTCGGCCAGTTTGGCTCTGCGTCAATGAACTGATCCAGCGTCTCGGCCCCGTATCCGAACAAAAGCAGTGCCGGGATCCCCGCCAGAAAAGCCAGCAGGAAGTCAGGGTTTGGCTGTGAAGCCATGCCCATCATCACCGCCAAGGGTCCAAAGCCAGTGCCCAGCGCAATCTCGCACTGAAAATGGAGCTTACCCCAGGAATACCAGAATGTGCACAGTGACGCTATCCCCCAGATAGCCCATATTATCGGCGACACTTGCCAGGCGACAATGCCGATAAAGACAGCTGAGATAGCCAGGTAGACAAGGCCGTTTAACAGAACACCCTTGGGAGTCATCTTCCCAGAGGCTATCTCCTGCTGGCCATGGGTATAAATTTTTCCCCGACTCCGCTCTGCCTCTGTCCCTTTATCAAGACCTGTCCAGGAGTAATCGAGGAGCGTGTTAAAGCTATGGGCGAAGGCCATTTGGAAAACTACCCCCAGGCAGACCATTGCCGACAGCCAGCTCCAGTGCCCCCCGAGAGCAACACCGAGCAGAACGGAGCAGGCCGCTATTGGGAGCGCAAAGAACCTCCCCAAGCCGATGTGAGTCGAAATTTTGTCCTTCATTCTGCCCCCCCCTTTTTACCTTAAA
>DATKVW010000091.1:0-6843 GCA_035529875.1 Dehalococcoidales bacterium
AACGGATATCTTCGTCTCAAGTGATGGTGAAGGCTCAAGCGGCCAGGATATTGTACTCAAAAACCCAACTTTTCAAGAGCTCAGGGATTTTATCCTAAGAGACCCGACCAGCTGCAACAAGTTTATCCTTAATAAATATGAGTGCCGGCACTTCACCACCGAGGTCTGCAATAACGCTGAGGCCGAGGGTTTGAGGTGTGCTTTCGTCCTGCTCGGCTTTGAGAAGGGACAGCACGCGGTTGTCGCCTTTGATACCACCGACAGAGGCCTGGTTTATATCGAACCCCAAACCGATGCCCGTATCAACCCTGAGGTCGGTGGCAAGTATCAGGGAAAGGAAATAAAGGAGATCCTCATCGCCTGGTGAACTCTCTCGAGCCCACCAGGCGATGACGTTACTGTTTCGCTCTCCTTCTTCTAATCTCGAAGAAAATGAGCAATCCCACTATTATTGCCCCGCCTATAATTCCAGCGATAATAGGCCAGATAGGTGCCGGTGGCAGAATTACCTCCGGCACTGGTGGGGGTGCAGGTGCTGGCGGTGCTGGTGGGGCTGGGGCTGGTGCTGGTGGTGCTGGTGGTGGCGGCGCCGGTGCCGGTGCTACCACCGGGGCCAGTGCTACTACGGTAAAACTAGCACTCAACCCATCCACGACCAGACTGTAGGTGCCAGCATCCTCTTTGGATGCGCTAAAACTAACACTCTGGCTTCTACCCGCAGCAATGGTCGTGCTCTTCTCCGCTTCCTTCACCCCGTTTATCTTCAGGGCTACGTTATAGCTCCCCTCAGTACCGCCGGTATTGGCCACCAAAACGGTGATGGTTACTGCCTCCTTGGGCTGAACCTCCAGCGGCTTAACCGAGAGATTTGTCACCGAGAAGGCGGCTGGTGCCAGTGGCGGTGGGGGTGGCGCGCCAATGATGGCAAAGGTGGTGAAGTGGCTAACCGAAGCCGTGATAGTTTTGGTTATGGGGTCAACCACACAGCCCTCAAGTTCAACCCACTCACCAGCCTCCTCATCATAGTAGGCGATAACCAGATCCTCCTCAGCAATGCCCTCGGGAATGTCAGCCGGGTCATAGCTAAAGGTCAGGGTTATTGGCGGGTCGAAGGTAGCACCACTGGGCTGGAAGTCATAGGCAAGACCGATAACATTGCCCTCCTCGGGTGGGGGTGGCGGATCATCCATTTCAAGCATGCTTATCCTAGCGATACACGCCAGCTCCTCAGTCAGGCTCACCGTGCCCTTAGGAACAGTCAGCTTGCATAGTCCATCCTCAGAGTTGACAGTCTTAGACTTAGTGAAGCGACATCCAGTGTCAACCACTCCCCTGACATCGGTAGTGCCCGCTGGCAGTGTTACTCCACCTCCGCCTCCACCACCTTCACCACCGCCGGCAGCAGGCGGTGTTGCTGTAGTAAAGGCCCTGTCTGTGCCATAGGTTGTGCCATCACCCACCGCCTTGGCTCTGAAGTGGTAGGTGGTAGCCGAATTTAAGCCGCTTACGGTAGCACTAAAGACGCTTGGTGCGCTCAGGGGTGATGCTGTTACTGTAGCTGTGTTGCCATAGGCGTTTGTAGTTCCCCATTCGAAGGATACCTCAACCGATGAGGCAGCACCTAAACCAGTCAAATTGCCATTCAAGGTAGCCGAGGTTCTGGTTACCGCTGAAGCAGTGTTGGTGACTACAGTAGGGGCAATCTCAGGCACAGGTTCAGCCTCAGCCACGGTCAAGTCCAGCTGGGTAGTCCAGCCATCGTGGAAGGGAAAGGTCTGATCCGCATCCTTCTCATTTATGTAGAAGTTTATGGTAGCACCATCTTCGATCTCTCCTTGAACTATCAAGGCATACTGTCCAGGAGTGGTAACTTGGCAACTACCGTACTCCGTCAAAGCAACTCGAGCACTAATTGCCGTGCCTATTTCAGCATCCTCACCACCTATCTTTACCGTGCCATAGAAGCCATGGCCTAATCCCTGAGCAAAAACAGAGGTGACAGGGGATAAAGCCAAGAGCAGGACGAGGAAGCCAAAAATGGCGAACTTTAGTTTTGGTAACTTACTTTTAATCTTCATATTCACCTCTCAGTTGGAACTGGGGCGGGGGTAGGCCCGCCCCAGTTCACCATAGTTACTTATTCAGCTGCCAGGTCAAGTCATCGGCCACTGGCGTGCCATCAAAGCACATCAGCGTTCCGGCAGCACTCATTGCCACCCAATAAGCTCTGCCTGGCAACAATAGCTTGTTTCCTGCTGCCGGTGGATAGCTCCAGCTTATCGGATTGGCACCCGGGCTATTTACCACTGTGGCAGCACCAAGAGAGGAAAGACCATCCTCTACCGCCTTGCTATCGTAGCTCGGTGCTCCAACAAGGTTCCAGCCCTGGGATAGCTCTCTGGATTGTGGCCAAAGTAGCTCCATGTTGCACAGGATAGGAAGGCTGCCTTTGGTTGAGACCTGGATGAAGAAGCCCTCGCCCGGCTTTATCTGGTAATCCTCGTAAGCCACTTCTACAACGTCGTTCATTACCAGAAGATCCCACCCTTGAGAAATGGGGTTAAACAGCTGGGCCCTTACAATTGACAAATCGCTTCCCGCTACCAAAGCGAGAAGCCCACTTACGAAGTCGGCTGAGCCATCCAGAAGGATAGGCGTGGAGAAGGTATTCCAGCCGCCAGCATAGCTCTCCCCAACTACAGTGGCTTTATTGCTGAGAACTACTGAGCCAGCGTAGCAAGGAGCGCCGGAGATGAACTCCTCCTGTATCTTGTAGAGCCAGGGGCTGAAGTCAACATTGTTGCTCACGGCATTGCCCTGGGCACCAGTGTTTAGGGTAGCGTGCTCTGGACCAGTCTCATCACCCCACCAGTTGTAGAGGGCATCAGCCGTGTCGGCGCACAGGTTATCCAGACCCATGGCATTTTCGTAAATGTTGTTGTAGTGAAGGGTAATGTCGTCGAGGTTGCTATAGTCTTGGATCACCACGCCGGTATCGCTCCCGGTGATGTCGACGTTCGACACGGAGATACTGGGAGCGGCTGACAGTATGGTGTTAGGTAGTGGTGGGTATGCCTGGTCGCTATCCAAACCCTCACCTTTGAAGCGCATGCCGATTCCGTTATCCACGATGATGAGGTTCTGGAGGTTTACAACTCCGTCGTTGAAGCCATAGTGGTCATCGGCACCAAGGTCTACGCCCACTTCATTGTCTCTGAAAGTTACTCCGCTAATAGACACATCACGAGAGCGGTCGACTTCATTATACCCATCTTGTGCACACAGAACTTGGATGCCCGCTCTATTTCCACTCATCTCACCGCCAGTTATTGTAACCGAGATACTACCGCCTCCATGGTTGACCTTGACTCCGAATTGCGCAAAGTTTGAGAAGATACAGTCGGTCATAACGATATCCTCAGCTGAGGCCGCAGCATTCAGGTTTATATCTACACCCATTCCATAGCCGACTCCATCGCCTATGCAAACAACGTTGATCAGAGCTATGTTGCCCTGGTTCTTGTCGTTGCTAGAGTCAGTGATCTGGATCCCGTCCTTGGGAGCGTTGGCGACACGCAGGTTTTGGATCACTAGGGTGGGCTCGGCCGGACTCCCTTCGGAAAAGTGGATATCAATGCCGTTCCCAGTTGTCTTGGGAAATCCTGGGAATGGGAATGGTAGCACCAGCCCCGCTGGTGGTGGGATAATAATCGTGTCGTTAGCTGGGTCGGCGCCGCTGCCGGCTCCCTGCAGGGTCAGGCGCTTTCCAATGTGGACGTTCTCAGTGAACGTCCCCGCTACGCAGGTAATGGTGGTTCCAGTGGCGGCATTAATAGCAGCCTGGATTGAGGAGAATTGTCCTTCGGGATCGTCAAGTGTTACCGGGGCAAAGGGGGCACCTCCAGGACAAGGGGCACCAAACCACGGCACATAGTCAACATAGTCGGAGACCGCATCGCCCTGATCGCCAACATTGAAGGTGTTGTCTGCGTGGGTTGGCCCATTTATCGAGCCCCACCAGTTGTAGGTGGCATCGACAACTACAGAAACATCATTTGTTATTCCATAGTTGGCGTTGTTATGGATGTTGTTGCCGTTTATATGGACATCGGCTAAATTGGTCACACCCTCTGCATGGTCGGGTATCCTTATTCCGTTAGGGCTACCAGTTATCTCGTTCTCATACATCTCAACATTGTAGGACACCTCGCCAAGCATAATTGCGGCCTTCTCCAGAAGTTCCGGTTCGGTAAAGGGATAATCGGTTCCCAAGAAGTTGTTGCCCACAATCATCAAATCATGAGCCGGCTCACCAGCCCAATTCATTCCAATGCCTTCCTTGTAGCCAGTCAAGGTGTTGCCGCTTATTACAAGGTGACTGGCTTGGTTAAGGTAAATGGCCAGTTTGCGGTTAATAAGCTCGTTATCCTTTATCACCCAATAATTGATATCGTAGTCTTTAAAATCGATACCATTTCCCCGGCTCCCAGAAGGTGATTCAATCTTATTATCCTCAATTACGCCTCGATTCTCACTGGTCCCGCTAGCTCCTGCGACCATCATTTGGATACCTGTTCCGCTCTGTAATATATAGAAGCCTTTGATGGTTACCGGGCTAGATACGGAAATGGCTGTACCTGAAGCTGGCGACAGGATAGTAGCTGGCACACCCGCTCCGATCAGCTTCAAGTTATCCTTTCCGGTGGGTATGCTAACATTCTCGGCATATATCCCCGGTTTCACAATTACGGTGTCACCGGCTACTGCTGCGCCTACAGCGTCCTGTATCTTGCTCCATATATAGTGGAGTAGGGAGCCGCCGGGGTGGTTAACGATGACGGCGCGGTCGAAGGTGTTGTTGGCGAGAACGAACTCAATATTCAGAGCTTCGGGCACATCCGACACTTGGACGTCATTATTAGTGAAAGTGTTGCCCGAGATGACTATGTTGGTATTGCCGCTGCCCCATACCTTTATGCCATTGTTATTCCCTTGTATCAAGTTGTTCTCAATAGTAAGATTGGTGACTGAGGCAATACCAATGGCTTCGCTTCCCGCCTCGCTGCTGCCTAGGAATTGGTTACCGGTTATGGTGACATCGATTGTGTTCTCTGTTGAGCCACAGGCGGCAACGTAATCAATGAATGTATTACCGCTGACAGTGATATCATGGGTGGTGTCGTTAAAAGCAATGCCAGTCACAGACGCGGTAAATTCATTGCCCCTGATTTCCCAATAGCCCACCCCGCCATTATAGAGGAAAGCGATGCAAGCGTAAGGGGCAGGGAAAAGGCCTTCTATCCTATTATCTTCAATAACACCGGGGCTCTCAGGAAAACCACTAGCACTAATTAGGATGGTTTCGTTAAGCGCAGATGCCTCAATAGTAAACCCACTGATAGTTACCCGGGAGTTAACGGATATGGTAGGATTGCCAGTGGGTGAGATAGTGGTGGTGTCCTTACCATCTCCCAGGATCGTCAGGCCATCCTTGCCAGAAGGAATATTGATACTTTCAGTGTACGTCCCCGGCTCCACAATGATAGTATCGTCGGGACCGGCGGCATCAATGGCAGCCTGGATAGTACCGTATGTTGACACACGGAGGACATCTGCCGCACCCACCGGCGCTGCCGTAACCATGCTGAAGGTTAAGACCAGCACCAGGGTAAGGAAGACACTTAAAATTTTCCTTTTCAATTTATTACTCCTTTAAAGTAGATTTTTATATCAATCGGTCTTTCCCGAGCGTCCACAGGTCTTTCCCTATCGTCCAGTGATATTTGTCATCACCTCCTTTTACTTGCCCTTCTTCTTGGGCACGATGTTCACCGTGTCAGTGCCCTCAATGGGCTGCCCGGTATCGGTAGCACCGGTCAGGGTAGCCTCGGTGCTGTCTTCGTCCAGGTCTAGCTCCTGAGTCTTGAAGTGGAACAGCAGATCAAGGTCGCCGTCGTCATCTACATCACACATGACCCAGCGCACCGGCGAAGCACCGGCGAAGAGCACAGTCTCTGGGTTAACAGTGCTGGCATTAAACTCATCTGTGGTGAGGACCGCTACCGGCACGACTCCCCTGGACTTGAGGTTGATGCTGTTGGGGTCGCTGCCCGGCTTGATATCGATGTCTGGAAGGTTGTATCCTCTCGGCTCTAGCGCCCAGTAGTAGGTGTCAGGACTTTCATCCCCCATGTACCAATACTCAGCGAGACCTTCGTCTGGGTAAGGGCCATAGCTCGCTATGATTGGCAAGTCCACCTCATCTGGAGTAAAGGTCAAGATAAATACCACATCCAAGTTCCCAGTATCGGTTACATCATCCCGATAGAGATTATAACCCTCATTGGGATTTTTAGGGTATGGCCAAGGTTGTGCACCAGACTGAGTTTCCCAAGTGCTGTCGTCAGTACCCCCTCCAGCAATAAAGTCCTCATTGGATGCTACACAGGGGTCTTCCACTTCCCAGGCCAGAGCTGGTCCCGCTGTCACTAGGCTGAAGCTCAGCACTAGCACCAAGGTAAGGAAGACACTAAAGATTTTCTTCATGATTTAACTCCTTCATTTAGATTTTCGTTCCTCCACCTCCGCCCCGGTTATCTTGTGTAGCCATCACCTCCTTGTTCTTCCAGGACTATTTTCCTATCTAAGATATTACCTTTGGGTGATTGTAGACTCAGGCAAGATAAGTTATCCTTGATAATAAGGATGGCCTGTTCTCTCATTGGCTAGCCCACATCAGATATAATATAAGCCGCTTCGCCACGGAAATTAGTAAGCTAGCCTGGTTGCCCGACCATTTAGCCTTATTTTTAGCTGGTGCGATAAAGAGAGGATAGGCCTTCT
>DATKVW010000092.1:0-4105 GCA_035529875.1 Dehalococcoidales bacterium
ACTTGAACCGGGGTAGCCGGTCCAGCCTTTCTCACCCGCTTACCCATATCATTAAACATAGCCTTTAGTCTACCCCAGGTGGTACCAACCACTATAGTCTCGCCAAGCCTTAATACTCCGTTACGGACTAACACGGTAGCCAGTGGTCCCTTGGTCTTATCCAGTCCAGCCTCAATAACCACCCCTTCTGCTGGTTGAGAAGGATTGGCTTTAAGGTCTTCCATCTCGGCTACCACCAGCAGGTTTTCCAGCAGCTCGGAGATGCCCTGCTTCTCTTTAGCTGAAATGGCAACACAGACAACATCGCCTCCCCACTCCTCAATCAGCAAACCAGCATCAGCTAGTTGATGTTTAACCATATCTGGATTAGCATCAGGCCTGTCAATCTTATTAATAGCGACCACGATAGGCACCCCCGCCGCCCGAGCGTGGTCTATAGCCTCCAGAGTCTGGGGCATTACTCCATCATCAGCGGCTACTACCAGAATAGTAATATCAGTTACCTGCGCTCCACGAGCTCGCATGGCGGTAAAGGCCTCATGACCCGGAGTATCCAAGAAGGTTATCTTCTGCCCATTAACTTCTACCTGATAGGCACCAATATGCTGGGTGATACCTCCAGCTTCGGTAGCCATTACATTGGTCTGGCGAATAGCATCTAATAATCTAGTCTTACCGTGATTGACATGCCCCATAACAGTAACTACGGGAGGTCGCGGTTTTAGACCGCCAGGTTCCTCGCCGTGGAGTTGCTGACGCCGCTTAAGTTCACCAGCAGTTAACCCTAGAGCCGCCTTGGGCTGGGGCTGCGCTTCATAGCCAAACTCGGCAACCACTGCTGCCGCTACTTCATAGTCAATAGCCTGGTTAATATTAGCCATAATGCCAGTTCTCATTAGCTGTTTGATAACGTTTACAGGATTAGTCTGAAGCAAATCAGCTAACTGCCTCACACTTAAAAGGGGAGGAAGTCCAAGCAAGCGTGCCTCCACTGGCGAAGAAGCGCCACCAGTCTTATTCTCCGTGGGCGGTGAAATGTTATTTTCCTTATCTTTATTTACCACTAACCGGCTCCTTGGGGAAGACCTTCTGCATATTTAATGAGCTGCTCCCGGTTATCCCGGGTAAGAGTAGTCCGTAAAGCATGCTCCAATCGACCGCCCTTTAAACCAATCGTCCAGCATCCCTGTGTCTGACATAAGTAAACACCACGGCCCGTTTTTTTGCTGCTGGTATCAACCTCTACACTGCCATCAGAAACACACACCAAGCGGACTAGTTCCCGCTTAGCCTTTACCTGGCGACACGCCACGCATGTCCGCTGTGGTACATGCTTCTTAATATCAATACTCCTCTTCGTCAGCAGGTACTTCCTGCTCCCGACGCAATTTCCTTAGTTTGATACCGTCCTCAGCCCCTTTCTTGCCATAGGTGTCCTTCTTTTTCTTCTTTTTTGACTTAGCCACAGGCTTAGTCGGTCCAGGCACTAAGACATCCTCGGCAAAACGAATCCGAGGTTTTTCTACCGCAGGCACTGGCGGAGGAACAACTGCCGTTTCAAGAGCCGGCACAGGCTCAACTTCCTCCTCGGTTGTCTCCGCAGCCACCATAGCCGGCATTTCGGTGGGAAGCTCCTCACCAACCACAGTTTCTTCTTCCGCCTCGACCAACGGCTTAGCTTGGGCTAGTCTTTCCGCTTCAGCCACTGAAGCGCTCTTGACATCAATTCGCCACCCGGTAAGCTTGGCTGCCAACCTGACATTCTGACCCTCTTTACCAATGGCTAAGGAGAGTTGCCGGTCAGGAACGGCTACAGTAGCTACCTTTTCCTCACCATTCAGCCCAACACCCACTACCTGGGCCGGACTAAGCGCATTGGTGATAAAGGCAGAGGCATCCGGGCTCCACACAACGACATCTATTTTCTCACCGTTCAACTCCCGCACAATATTTTGTATCCTGATACCGCGCAACCCGACACAGCAACCAACCGGGTCAATACCTTCCTGACGTGCCGCTACCGCTACCTTGCTCCTGAAGCCAGCCTCACGAGCAATTGATTTTATTTCCACGGTACCGTTAAAAACCTCAGGAATCTCCAGCTCAAAAAGCCGATGAAGCAAACCGGGGTGGGAGCGTGACACCACCACCTGTGGTCCTTTACCGGTAGGAACTACCTCTAGCAGGTAGACCCTGAGCCTTTGACCTACCCGGTACCTCTCATTGCGCACCTGCTCAACCGATGGCAGTACCGCCTCCGTTCTACCCAAGTCGATAAATATCTGCTTAAGCTCGATACGCTGCACCACTCCGGTAACGATATCACCTTCTCTACCGGAATACTCCTCAAATATGGCGCTGTGTTCTGCCTCGTGGAGACGCTGCAGGATAACCTGTTTGGCTGTTTGGGCGGCAATACGCCCGGCATTACGCGGAGTGGCTTCCACCATTAAAGTCTCGTCACTCTGCACATCGGGCTTGAGTTGGCGTGCCTCATCCAGTGATATCTCACGGCGTGTATCTGCGGGCGTCTCAACCACGGTTTTCTCAGCCCATACCTGAACTCTGCCCGAAGACGGGCTAATCTTAACCGAAATATTCTGGTTAGGAGCAAAATTATCCTTCCTATAAGCTGATACCAGCGCTGCTTCTACTGCAGAAAGCACCACCTCCTTAGGCAGATTCTTCTCAGCCGAGAGTTGGGTTATAGCGAGTAGAAAGTCGCTTTTCATCTCAGATTAAGACCTCCAACCCTACATTTTTCACCAACAAAAAAGTGGGATTGAACCCACTTCAAATTACTCAACCTTTGTTAGAAAGTATATCACAATTAAGTTTCTAATGCAACCCTTTGCACAGATTTTTTAGCAATTTCATCAAAACCTGACCATTAAAAATTAACTGTGGTAAACGCCGGCAAACCATATTATAATAACATAAAGCTATGCACAGCCTAGCCGAAGAGATAGGTAGTCTGCTCCGTCAAAAGAGGCTAACTTTGGGGGCAGTGGAATCAGCCACCGGGGGACTAATATCACACCTGATTACCGATATTCCCGGTAGCTCCGATTACTATAAGGGGTCGGTTACTGCCTATAGTAATGAAACCAAGATTAAAGTAGTCGGGGTGAAGGAAGAGACCATCAAAAAATACGGCGCGGTAAGCCACCAGGTAGCTGAGGAGATGGCACAGGGTGGTATAAAAATACTAGCCGTAGATATATGCATAGCTGATACCGGCATTGCCGGACCTACCGGTGATACCCCAGAGAAACCATTAGGGCTATTCTACCTTGGCTTATCTCATAAAGCAGGCACCTACAGCCGGCAACACAACTTCCAGGGCAGCCGGGAGCAAAACAAACAAAGCGCCGCCGAGGCTACTTTAACCTGGTTAAAAGAGTATTTGCTAAGCCTAAAATAAATATTGTCTACCAAGAACGAGATAGTTTTACAAACCCCTCACCCTTTATCCCTCTCCCCTTCATAAGGGGAAAGGGAATAGACTTTAGAGAGGGGGATTAAAGGGGTGAGGTAGAAAAGTTTGCGTTTATATAATCCGACAATAATTAATCGCCCGACCCTACCAGTGGTAAAACCTTATCAATGTGAAAATGGACGACATATCTTATACGGCCTCTATCCTCTTCACACGATGCATATTTGCGTCGCTCTAAGGTTTTAATCAATTCCTCATCTTGTTCTTCGCCCGTTTTAGTCAGGTAAAGTCTACTGCCGACAAAATGCTCCCCTGACTCCATGAAAAGATAGGCGGCATTGGGGTTTGACTGAAGGTTCTTGTGAGTTAAACGGTCGCCCATAATGAAAGCGATGTCGTCTTCAGCGGTGAAATGAGGTCGGGCATAGACGGCTACATCTAATTTACCCGTGGCATCGGCTGTCGCCAGCACCCCCCAACCCCTTGTCTTCTCAAAATATTCGCTCAGCTTCATTTTACCACCCCCCAAAGATAAATTTTTAACCACTCTTTACGATTATACAACTAAGTTATTTAGATAAGAAAGGGGTGTCTAAGAGGGGCTAGCGCCTCTTTTATTTATTATCCCTCTCCCTTTATAAGGGAGGGGGATAAAGGGGGTAGGTT
>DATKVW010000093.1:0-6991 GCA_035529875.1 Dehalococcoidales bacterium
CACCGAGTAACAATACTCAATACCATAGCCTATGCCACTGACGGTAGGGTCCATTATGATTAGTTCATCAGAAACCCCAAGATTGCCCAGCAGGATATTAAGCTGTTTGGCCAGGTTTATATCTATAGGTGTCGACGCAACTGCTGTATGGTGATAGCCAATAGCTGAGGCACCAATCTTTTTATGGTTGCCCTCTTCAATTGGTCCGATAGCCAGATTTTTCCCCTGGCAAGCCTCAGCTACCAGTCTTAATACTTCGCTGTCTTTGTCGTGATTAGCCGTCCCCCAAACGATTAAGGGGACATCAATAGCATCAGCTACCTTCTTGACTGCCTCAGCAGCCTCCTCAGCCCCCCTGTCCAATCCGTTAGGGTCAGTGCTGACCAGCTGAAGGGCGAGCATCTTCGCTCCGTAATCATCAACGCACTTCTTTGCCCAGGCAACCGGGTCATCAGTTACCCCGGCGAAAGGCTCCAGAGCCGCCTCAGCCCATTCTTCGGGAGGCGAGTCCCAAACCTCCATAGCGATTCGGGGCAGGCAGGGCATCTCACCCTCAAAAAGATAGAAGGGATAGGCTTTCTCTCCGCCAACGGTTATCGCCTTATCCCCACTACCCAAAACTATCTTTTTAATCCTGCCGCTATACGCTGTTTTAGGAATTTCCAATGTCATTTTCCCCTCCTTAATTACGCCGGAGTCTTTCTCTTTTCACTGCCAAACCAGTCTTTACCATACCAGTATCTTTCACCGGTTTGTAAATACTTTAATTTTTCCTCCCGGTTGCTCAGTTTCTGTCGCCACTTTCCCAAGTCCTCACCCTCGGGTTTACCCGTTTCATAGGTTGCCCCCAGCACCTCCACCTTATCCCTGCCGGGTGCGCTCTTTTCCTCAACCTTATATTCCATCTCTTACTCCCTTCCTAGGCTAAGCCGGCAGACAGTTTGGCTGCCCTTACCGTATTTAGCATAAGCATGGTTATAGTCATCGGTCCTACTCCACCGGGTACCGGCGTAATCGCTTTCGCCTTCTCCTTGACCGCATCAAAGTCAACATCACCGGCTAAAATGGCTTTACCCTCAGCGGTTTTGCCTATTCGGTTGACGCCAACATCAATCACCACCACCCCCTCTTTAACCATATCCGCTGTAATCGCCTTGGGCTTCCCGGCAGCGACAATAAGTATATCAGCTCTCCTGGTATGGAGTGAAATATCCCGGGTGCCGGTGTGACATATGGTAACGGTAGCATTAGCTCCTTCTTTTTTCTGAAGAAGGATATTGGCAATGGGCTTACCCACGATATTACTTCGACCCACCACCACCACCTCTGCCCCATCAATTTTAACTCCCGACCGAATCAGAAGCTGTTGGATTCCGTGGGGGGTGCAGGGCAAATAATCTGGCTCACCAATCATCAGTTTGCCCACATTCACCGGGTGAAAACCGTCAACATCCTTCTTGGGGTCAATGGCATAGAGAACCCTGGTCTCATTGATATGCTTGGGTAGAGGCAATTGAACCAGAATCCCGTGAATTTTGGGGTCTTTATTCAATCTATCAATCACCGCCAGCAGTTTTTCCTCACTGGTATCAGCCGGCAGGTCAAGCCTCTCCGAATATACGCCCAGAGCCAGGGATGCCTTCTCCTTCTGACCGACATATACCTGTGAGGCCGGGTCTTCCCCCACCAGGACAGTAGCCAGCCCCGGTACAAGATTATGTTTCTCCTTAAGTTCAGCAATTTCTTGCTTCAGTTCCTCACGAATCTGTTTGGCGATTTCAGTACCACTGATAATTTGTGCTGGCATTTCTCAACTCCTTTACCTAAAGTTTTAATATACCTTTTTCTTAGCTTCTATTAAGGAGGTGTTTATTAACCTCACCCCCTTAGACATTTGTTAGCAACCTACCACCTTTATCTCCCTCCCTTACCTACACCCCCCTTCCCTTACTAAGGGAAGGGGGCAGGGGGATAGGTTGTTACATAATCTCCTCAGCTTTTATTAAGAAGCTTTACCATCAAATCACCAACCGCCCGCACTGCTTTAGAGGTATCAGGCAAATCAAGCAGGGACTTCAGCTTGAGGTCATATTCATATACTTCCTCATCTAAGGGTATGGTGGCCGCAGGTTCAATCCCCAGCTTAGACAGCTCCTCACCGATACGAGTGTCAAGCTTTTCCGGAACAAGATTGATTATTACCGATTGCCTCCTCACCACCAGCTTAAGCTCAGCCACCAACTCCTTTATCCGGGCAACGGTGCGAACCCCTTTCACCGAATGGTCGGAGATTATCATTAGCTCGTCGATATTCTGGGTAGTCCGCCGCGATAGATGCTCCATCCCGGCTTCATTATCCATAACGGTGTAAGCATAATTATCCACCAGAGTGTCAATGAACTTCCTGAGGATAAGGTTGGGATAGCAGTAGCACTCCGGACCCTCACCCCTGCCCATTGTCACCAGGTCAAGCCCTTTGCTCTCCACGACAACTTCATTCAATTTATAATCCAGATAGGCTTCCTTGGTCAATCCCGGGGGAATGTTTATTTTATTCTTTTCAAAATCGCCAAGCATCGAGCCCACTGTTTGTTTTATGTCAAGCCCCAGGCTTTCCCCCAGGTTGGCGTTAGGGTCAGCATCAACAGCCAAAATTGGTCCCGGGCTGTTCTTTTTCAAGTAGCGAATAATAAGACTGGTTATCGATGTCTTGCCACTACCCCCCTTACCGGCTACAGCAATATTAAAACTCATATATTATCCTCTGCCCCTTACTACCTTTTTAAGTTTGCGTAACCTTTTATACACCGAGGGAAACTCATCGGCATTGGGATGGGGTAAAAACAGACTGGCAGTATAATTATTCATAAAATCAACATTTACACTCAACTCAAAGTTGGTCATCATTTTAGCCACCATTTCCCCCTTGGCAAGTATATCGGTGGAGAAAGAGGTTAACCTCGCCCCCAGAAGTGAGCCGTTGCCAATAAAGATAAACCTGTCCCGGGGTATATCAGGGAAAAGCCCAATGATGATGGACTTTTCAATATCAATATGGCTGCCGAAGGCGCCGGCAATAATCACCTGCTCTAAGTCAGAGCAGCTAAGCCCCACGCTTTTAACCAGTGTCTGACATCCGGCATACATCGCCGCTTTAGCTCTAATAAGATTATCTATATCCACCTCGGTGATAACGATGTCTTTACCAGTCTGGGTCTCTGCTGCCCAGGCTAAAACATACTCATAGCCGTCACCGCCTTCTCTGATTCTCTTTGTCTGAAGGTCAGTGTTAAATTTACCATTCTGCCCGATGACACCGGCTTCAAGAAGTCCGGCGACAGTATTTATCAAACCTGAACCACAGATTCCCTTCGGTTTTACCTCACCAATGGTGCCGATAACCGGTTCAAAACTTGATGGGTGAATGTCAAAATCCTCAATCGCCCCATCCATAGCTATCATACCATGCTTTATGCCGCCGCCTTCAAAGGCAGGACCCGCCGAACAAGAAGCAGTTACCATCCAGCTTGAGTTGCCAATCACTATCTCACCGTTGGTTCCTATATCTATATATAATGTAAGCTTTTCCCGCTGGTACATCCCGGTGCCAACGACTCCAGAAACGATGTCAGCACCAACATAGCTCGCCACCGAGGGAAGAATGTAGACATAAACATGGTCGGCAACCTCAAGCCCCAGGGAACATGCTTTCACTAGAGGAACCGCGCTCACCGTGGGAGTATAAGGGTCTAACCTGATATATTTAGACTCCAGACCAAGAAAGAGCTGAACCATAGTGGTATTGGCAGCAACGACAATATGACCAATCTCCGCCATTTCAACCTTGGACTCAGCCAGTAGCCTGCCAATCATCCCATTAATGGTAGCCACAATCGTCTTTTGTAGTTTCTTCAGCCCGCCCGACCTCTGAGAGTAGGCGATGCGGGAAATAACATCTTCGCCATAACTTATTTGCCCATTGTAATCAAGTGCCCCAGCCCGCACCTTTCCCCGATTTAAATCCAGCAGTTGCCCGCGGACACCAGTAGTCCCAATATCAAAAGCCAGGGAGAAATGCCTCTTTCTGGTATCCCCTGGCTCAACATTTATCAATGTCTGTCTTCGTCTATCATTGACCCCAGTCAGCAAGACGGTAACGGTAACCTTCCAATCTCCGTCTCGCAAAACATTAGCCAGTTTCTTCACCAAATTGAAATCCACTGAGACATCATCAAGGTCGCACTGCTGTTTTAAGCCTCGCAGTAGTCGAGACAGGTCGCTAACATTATCCTCTAAGGTTGGCGCTGAGAGCTCAACAAAAAGCTTGCCAAGCGGGGGATTGAATCTCCAATTAGCAGCTAAAGCTGCTGATGGCTGGATACCACCAACTCTCTCCCGGTCAAGGACAGCCGTCTCCAGTCTTGATTCTACCGGGATATAAACCACTAAATCAGTAGTTACACGGCTCTGGCACGCCTGCCTGAGACCCTGCTCATACTCCTGCTCGGAAATCTTCTCAGTGCGGGTGCTTTCTACCTCACCCTGTGCAATCAACACCTTGCAGGTGCCACAAACACCGGCACCCCCGCAGGAGGCATTGATATGCACCCCGGCGGCAATAGCTGCCTCCAGAAGATTATCACCCCGCTCAACGACAATATCAAGGTCATCGGGGTCAAAGTGAACCCTTACTTTTTGTTCTGACGATTTTTTCGTCATCTACCCCCCCCCTGTTAATCAGCACCACCACTAACTAAAAAGGAGCTTATTCACCAACCCCTCACCCTTTATCCCTCTCCCCTTATTAAGGGGAGAGGGAAGATAATTATGATATGAACATCCTCCTAGCATGGCTTCGCCCCTTTTAATCTCCTCCTAAAAATCCTCTAGAACAGACCCATAACCCTTCCTGTGTCCACATCAACATCTACTTTCCTAAAAGCAGGGTTGGATGAAGTTCCCGGCATCAGGCTGATAGCCCCGGCGCAGGGACAGAGGAACTTTGCCCCGGAATAAATCAACACATCGCGGATGGGCAGAGTCCACCCTTGGGGAACACCCTTAATAGCGGGGTCATGGGTGAGACTCAGATGGGTCTTCACCATCATGGTGGCATAGTCATCATATTTAGAATCAGACTCAAACGTCTTAGCCTTGGTCGCTGCCTCGGGAGCCCAGGCGACACCATCGGCTCCATAGACCACTTTGGCAATCTTGTCCACTCGCTCCCGCAGCTTCATTTCCATAGGATACAGGAAGTGGAAATCGTTCGTATCCTCACAGGCTTCCTTGACCACATCAGCCAGCTCCAGAGCACCATCACCGCCGTCAGCCCAGTGGGTAGATACCGCACAACGGGCTCCGGCGGCTTCAGCCGCCTTTCTGACCATCGCCACCTCAGGCTCGGTATCAGTATGGAAACGGTTGATACACACCACCGGCTTGATGCCTGATGTCCGGATAACGTTGATGTGGTGCACCATATTGGGTATACCCTTCTCCAACAACTCCAAATTCTCTTTAGTATAAGCATCAGGTAGGGCTAAACCAGCCACCACCCTAGGCCCACCACCATGCATCTTGAGTGCCCGAATAGTAGTGGTCAGCACTGACACATGCGGCTTCAGCCCACTATAGCGGCACTTTACGTTCCAGAACTTCTCAAAACCAATATCAGCAGCAAAACCACTCTCGGTAACATGGTAATCAAACATCTTCAGCCCGATGCGGTCAGCAATAATGGATGATTGGCCTACGGCAATGTTAGCAAACGGCCCGGCATGCACCATCAACGGCTGATACTCCACTGTGGAGCAGAGGGTAGGGTTAATGGTATTACGCATCCAGGCGGTCATGGCTCCGCCCACTTCCAAATCACCGGTAGTAACCGGATTGCCTTTCTTATCACAAGCTACTGTAATTTTATCCAATCTTTCCCGCAAGTCAGCCAAATCCCTGACAATGGACAGGGTAGCCATAAGCTCAGAACTCACGGTGATACCAAACTTGGACTGCATCATGTAGCCGTCCATGCGACCACCGATGCCGATAATAATGTTACGCAGACTCTGGGCACAGAAATCCATAACCCAGCCCATCTCCACCCTGGTAGGGTCAATATCCAACCGACGCATCTTGGTAAGTCTGGCTAATTGTGTATCGTCATAGTTGCGTTCATGCTGCATCCTGGCGGTAAGGGCAACCATAGCCAGATTGTGAGCATTGGTGATATCGTTGATATCACCGGTAAGACCCATAGAAAATTCAGTAAGAGGGATAAGCAACGCATTACCGCCACCGGCAGCAGTCCCCTTGATATTCATAGTAGGACCGCCTGAGGGCTGGCGAATACAGCCGCCCACATTCAGACCCCGCTTCCCCATACCCTCTAAAAGACCGCAGGTGGTAGTGCTTTTCCCTTCACCCAGCGGCGTGGGGGTTATGGCAGTTACTTCAATGTATTTACCATCTGGTTTATCCTTGAGGCGCTCAATTATCTTCATAAAATCGAGCCTGCATATTCTGCCATAAGGGATAATCTCGTCCTTTTCCAGGCTCAGCCTCTCTCGCCACTCCTCAGGGACTGGCATATTTTTCTCAGCAGCTTCGGAAATCTGCCAGTCCTTCATCTTTACTGCATCGTAAGCCACAGAAATCTCCTTATATTTAACTTATAATAATGAGGATATGCCCAATCCTCTTCGTACCAATGATATCTAAATTCTTTTGAAGAGGCCAATTAGCTTCGTTTCTTTTTATTTTACCGACTTGTACCTCCTACTAGTTTGTTGCGCTTGATGCCTTAGGCATAGATAGCAAAGCCTGATAGATATTTTTTACTTCGGTAATAATCTGCTGGCTAGCGTCAAGAAGAGAAAGATTGGCAAGGTCAGCTTCTACCACCGCCTGGTCGAGGGGGATAAAGCCAAGGGTAGCGGCTAGATTAGCATCGGGGTCAGCGTCTATAGCAATAACAGAATAACCGAACTCA
>DATKVW010000094.1:0-3999 GCA_035529875.1 Dehalococcoidales bacterium
GTTATTTCGGCAGAGTAGGTTTATTTGAAGTAATGCTATTAAGTGACGAAATCCAACGCATGTTGATGCATGGTGCCAGCCCAAAGGAGATAGAGACACAAGCTGTGCAAGAAGGACTGATAACCATGCGCAAAGATGGGATGATAAAGGTCAGGGAAGGTATTACTACACCCTCCGAGGTTACCAAGGCTGTTTTTTCCATTCAACAGTTTTAGGGCTACCAGTAGCGTTCATCTGCTTCCGTACTACCAGTGTTAACATGAAGTAAGTAGTACTTTGGTCTGCTAACCTGTGTACTATTGGACGATTGATTGTTGGAAGCTCAGGTTTTATGATTTAAACAGGGATTATATAGTTTCAGAGAGAAACACATTTAAAGGCTAAGTCTCAAGGGAGAAGTTACCTGATATGAGAAGGGTAAGACGGCAAGAGGTCCAGCAATTGCTGGGCAAGCAATTTCATATCGCGAAGAATGGCCTGGATCCGGCTGAAGTGACGGCTTTTCTGGAAGAAGTTACAGGGTCAACTGATACCGCTCTGGAGCGTCTAAAGCGCTATAGCTCTCTCCAGCGGCTTTCAGAGACGGTTTGTTCAATGGCAGAAGATACCCGCAAGACGGCTGAGCAAATCAAAGAACAAGCAAGGAGAGAGGCAGAAGAGGAGAAGGCTCAACTAATCAAGGAAAGCCAGCAAGAGGTTAAACAGATAATAGATGAGACCAAAACAAGGTGTGTTGCTTGTGTTGAAAGCACAAATTCTATTCTTATGGAAGCCACCAAAAGGGCTCAAGAAACACTAGACCTGCTTCTGGGAGAGGTCAAGGATGACCTATGTAACATCACCGATGTGACCTACTACAACTCAAACCCAGCGGATGAACGAGTTAACGAGGAGCTACCCACTCCACAGCATGAAGTTAGTGGTATACCTCCTAGTGCAGAGAGCCAAGATATGACACAAAGGCAACAATCGCCGGAAACGCAACAGCGACATCTCATAACCGCAGAACCAGAAGCAACCAAAGACCACACGTTGCAACCTAACGAAGTGAATTTTGAAACAGAGCTAGAGGAAACAATAGACAATGCGTTGAAATCTGCTGAAGTGAATTTTGAAACAGAGCTAGAGGAAACGATAGACAATGCGTTGAAATCTGCTGAAGTGAATCTTGAGAAGGTATTAGAGGAGACAAAGGACCATAAGTTAAGACCTAATGAAATGAACTTTGAAAAGGAAAACGAAGACAAGCCTTCTAATGCTGAAATTCGGGCTAACACTCAAGCTAAAGATAACTATAACCTTTACACTGGTAAATTGACCCTTTTGATACTCGGAGAGGCAGACCGATTATGGATGTCGGAACTACGGCAACGACTAGACAACATTTCCGGCATAAATGTCTTGATGGAGGCAGGCAGCGACGCCGGGGAAATCATCATAACTTTATCGCTAGTCAAGCCCGTTGCGTTGACTCCAGTGCTGCTGGATATGCCATACGTGGAGAAAGTCATCGAAGACGGCCATAAGACGAACAAGCTCTCAAAAGGTCTCCCAGGATTCATTGGGTATAATTCGGGAGAAGAACTGCCGGAAACAACGCTCATGGTGTTAATTGGCAAAAACGGAAATAGCAAGCTTGTATAACGACACTGTAGTAAGACTACCGCACCAATCTCAAATTGAGAACTGACACCTAGCCGAAAAGCGCAATCTCATGTCCGACCCAGAGCTAACCTGAAATGCCAGCCCAACCTATCAATAGACCATCCAAGTAGCTGAACCGCCTTTCTTATTGAAACTATTTATTGCCAAGAGTGTACTTTCCTTTATTAAGGAGAGGGGGAAAACTTTTATTAAGAGGGGCGTTAGCCCCTCTTAAACCCCCTAATTCGTCGGAGTAAGTCCTTTAAAGGTACTTCGTCTCTCTTCCCCTTACGTGGTTATTTAGTAAAGGGATTAAAAGGGACGCCAGTTCCTTTAAGAAATTATCTTCCCCTTCCCCTTGATACGGGGAAGGGGATACAGGGGATAGGGTCCAAACTCTATATGACAAAGGTTTACCACCGGTAGTAAAATGTAACCAACTTATTGCCAGGAGGCTTAAATAGTATGGAATTGAGGACAGTCTATTTTGACAAACCGGGTGTGGGGAATACCGACACCGTATTAAGCATTGCCCGACAGCGGGCAGAGGAACTGGGGATTAAGACTATATTGGTGGCATCTACCGCAGGTGATACCGCAGTAAAGGCTGTGGATTTTTTCAAGGGATTAAAGGTTATCGTGGTAACTCATGTTACCGGTATGCGCGGACCCGATACCCAGGAATTCACCGACGAGAACAGGAAAATAGTTGAGAGTAAGGGAGGAGTAATACTAACCACCACTCATGCCTTCAGCGGACTGAGTGCCGCTATGCGCAATAAATATAACACCTATGTTCTGGGTATGATAATCGCCGATACGCTGCGCATCTTCGGTCAGGGGATGAAGGTTGCCTGTGAAATAGCCTTAATGGCTGCCGATAGTGGTCTGGTGAACACCGATGAGGATGTTATCTCCATAGCTGGCACCGGTCGGGGTGCTGATACCGCCATCGTGCTCAAACCGGTCAACACCCATAACTTTTTCGACCTCAAGGTTAGAGAGATTCTGTGCAAGCCTCACCTCTAGAGAGGAAAATTTACTGAATAATTGCTTTTTCTTTATACTTAAACCCCTTGAAATCAGTCAGAGATACTGGTAAACTAAGCGTTAACGATGAAGATTGTGTGCTTTGCCAGTGGTAAGAGAGCTGAGTACGGTATACTAGTCGGTGATATTATTGATGGCATTGAAGGCACTCCTTACCGCCAGCTCAGATACTCCAACCACCACTACAACTTGACTGAAGTTAAACTCCTCCCTCCTTGCGTCCCCTCCAAAATAGTGGCTCTAGGGCTTAACTATTACAGCCACGCTAAAGAACTGAATATGCCCATCCCCTCCGAACCCCTGATTTTTATGAAGCCATCCACATCGGTAATTGGTCCCGAGGACAATATTACTTATCCCGATTGCTCTCACCGGGTTGACTACGAAGGGGAACTGGGAATAGTTATCCGCAAACGAGCCTACCGGGTGCCGGTTAAGAAAGCGCTGGATTATGTCCTCGGTTACACCTGCTTTAATGATGTTACCGCCCGTGACCTGCAGAGCAAGGACAAGCAGTGGACTCGTGCCAAGGGCTTTGACACCTTTGCTGCTATCGGTCCGTTTATTGAGACCGGGCTTGACCCGGGAAATGTTTGTCTGGAGACCTATCTCAATGGCGAGCTCAAGCAAAAGGTTAATACCAGCGACCTCATTTTTTCCGCCCCCCACCTGGTGAGCTTTATCTCCAACATAATGACCCTGCTCCCCGGCGACATTATTGCCACCGGCACCCCCAGCGGCATTGGTGCCATGAACCCGGGAGATAAGGTAGAAGTCAAAATAAAAGGGATTGGCACCCTGAGAAACTATGTAGTTAAGATGTAAGGGTGAGCAACCTCACCCCCTTAATCCCCCTCTCCTTGATAAGGAGAGGGGGAATTTGTTTTTCAAGGGGCTAACGCCCCTTAAACTACTCCCTAATAAATGACATGTATGGTAAGGGTTTGCAAGTGGTGGTAGAATAAATGCAGAGAGGGGAAATATTAACAAAGCATTAAGGGTGAAGTTATGAGTAAAGCGAGAAGGAAAAAGGTCTCTTTTATAGCTAAGAAGAAAGAGATAAAGCCCGTAAGAGTTAAATTCTATACTAGCAAAGGTGAGAAGGTTTCTTTCAAAGCTACAAAAGAAGTAAAAAAGCCAGTCAAGGTCGAATTCTACGCTAGGAAAAAGAAGAAATGAAGGAATCAACGACTAAAAAACAGGCTTACTATATAGATACGAATATTGCTTTAGATTATATCACAGGAAGAAATCCAGAGACAATCTTTGTCTTAGATAGCCTTATAGAGGTGGACTCAATAATGG
>DATKVW010000095.1:0-3345 GCA_035529875.1 Dehalococcoidales bacterium
GCAACCTACCCCCTTTATCCCCCTCCCTTGTAAGGGAGGGGGAGTGGTTATATAAAAGAGGCTTTGCCTCTTTTTGATTCTCCTTCAGTATTTCTCTTCCCGAAGGAGTGCAGGTAAGAGAGGGGGCTTCGCCCCCTCTCTAAAATTTCTTCCCTCTCCCCTTGTAGAAGGGGAGAGGGATAAAGGGTGAGGGGTTGGTAAGCTCATTTCTAAGTCTTCTTGGATATTGGTTTAGAACCTACCCCCTTTATCCCCCTCCCTTGTAAGGAGTGGAGGAAATAGAAAAAAGAGAGGCTTCGCCTCTTCTCGATGCTCCTTGCTAGGGCAGTGATAGGGGAGTGTTGAAGGGGTATAGTCTCCAAAAAGTAAGTTTCCTTAGCAGAGCTTGACATGCTGGGTATTGTTATAGGGGTGTTAACCCCTCATTTATTTATCATCTTTCCCCTGCTTCAAGGGAGTAATCTCAGTATAAAGGGTATTTAAGAGGGGCTACCGCCCCTCTTAATAAAAATCTTCCCCTTATCAAGGGGAAGGGGATACAGGGATAGGGTTATTAGACAATATCAGTCGTCAATTCCTGGTGCCGGAAAGCGCTGACACATTTGCTTGACATCCTGGCTTACCTCTTGCTGAATATTGTCGTTGCCAATATTGGTAATGACTCTGATAATCAGTGACGCAATCTGCTTCATTTCCTCTGTGCCAAAACCGCGGGTGGTTACAGCAGGAGTGCCCAGTCTGATACCGCTGGTTATTGAGTGGGGGTGGGGGTCAAAGGGGATGGGTATTCGGTTGACCATAATGCCTGCTTTTTCCAGAGCTTGCTCCGCATCTTTACCGGTGACCCCTATCTTGGTTAAGTCTACCATGACCATATGGGTATCTGTTCCACCCGTCACCAGACACAGCCCTAGTTGCTGGAGTTCGTTGGCTAAAGCCAGGGCATTGTCCACTACCGCCCGCTGATAGTCAACAAAGCTGGGTTGCATGGCTTCGTAGAAAGCTACCGCCTTAGCAGCGATGGTATGCATCAGGGGCCCGCCCTGGATTCCGGGAAAGACAGCAGCATCTATTGATGAGGCTAGCTCTTTACGGCACAGGATGAATCCGCCGCGTGTCCCGCGTAGCGTTTTATGGGTTGATGAAGTTACTACATCAGCATAGGGTATGGGGGAGGGGTGCAGTCCTGCGGCTACCATACCAGATATATGAGCCATATCAACCATAAGCCTGGCTCCTACCACGTTAGCGATATAGCGGAAGCGCTCAAAGTCAATAATCCGGGGATAAAAACTGGCACCAGCCACAATCAGCTTGGGCTTGTGTTCCTTCGCCTGTCTTTCTGCTTCTTGATAATCAATCCTTTCTGTTTCCCGATTAACCCCGTAGAATGTGAAACGGTATAGCTTACCGGAGAAGTTATCGCTGGTACCGTGGGTTATATGACCACCATGAGCCCAATTCATAGCCATCACCGTATCACCATAATTGATTAAAGCATAGAAGGCAGCCATATTAGCCTGAGACCCGCTGTATGGTTGGACATTGGCATGTTCCGCATGGAATAAATGTTTAGCCCGCTCAATGGCTAAGTCTTCCACTGCATCGGCATTTTCACACCCGGTATAACAGCGTTGCCGGGGATAACCCTCGGCATATTTGTTGGTGAAAAATGTACCCCCAGCCTCAAGCACAGCCCTGCTGGCGTAGTTCTCCGAGGCGATAAGGTCTATGGTTTCTTTCTGCCGTTTTGCCTCCAGAGAAAGGATGCGGCTAGTCTCCGGGTCAGTTTGGCTTAAATAATTCATGCTTGCCTCCTTCGCTGAAGTCTACAACCGCCCCTATATAGTGTCAATAACTATAAGGATTGGTTACCAAACCTTCACCCCTTTTAGATACTTGTTAGCAACCTACCCCCTTTGTCCCCCTCCCTTACCAGGGAGGGGGACATAATTTTGGAAGAGGGGCGAAGCCCCTCTTAAACACTCCACTTTCTCAGGATAGATTCTAAGTCCTGAATCCTAAACCTGAGGTTTGGGTTTCTTGGTTTTGGTAATTGGTGCTTTGGATTTGTTTAGAGTTTCGTGCTTGGAATTTAGGCTTTCACTATAGGCTTTGCCCCTCTTAGACACTCCTGCTTAAATAGACTCCTTCCCCAAAAGGAGGGGAAATGGACTTTAGAGAGGGGTGAAACCCCTCCCTAAGCTGCATCCCCCTTCCCTTATTAAGGGAAGGAGAATAGGGTCAATAAATGATTTCCTCTAATTGACCTGACGTAGTATGGGGTGCTATCATAACTAGTGGTTGTGTGAGTTTTTTCTGAGTTAGCAGGTGAAATGTCAGTGCTGAGCGAACTTTATCAAGAAATTGCACTCTGCCAGCAGTGTGAAATAGCTAAATACCGAACTAAAGTAGTCCCCGGTGAGGGGGCGGAGGACGCCGATATAATGTTCATTGGTGAGGGACCGGGCTGGCATGAGGACCAGCAGGGACGTCCCTTTGTCGGTCCCGCGGGACTATACCTTGACCAATTATTGGCTTCCATCAATTTAAAGCGTGAGCAGGTCTATATCGCCAACGTGATTAAATGCCGACCGCCGGCAAATCGTGACCCCTTACCCTCGGAAATAAGTAACTGTCGCAGGTGGTTGGAGCGCCAGATTGAGTTAATTCAGCCACGGATGATTGTAACTCTGGGGCGGTATTCTATGGCGATGTTTTTCCCCGGCAAGAGTGTAGGCAAAATTCACGGCACTGCCCAGAAGCGAGATAATGTTATCTATTACGCTATGTATCACCCCGCCGCCGCTCTTCATCAGCAGAGCCTGCGTCAGGCAATAGAGGCTGATATGCTTAAAATCCCATCCCTGCTAGTTCAGGCAGAGGATATCAGCGAAGCAAAGCAACAACCGCAGCAATTAACTATGTTTGAGGTTTAGGGCTATGGCTAAGCCAAGATTAAAAGTAATTCCCCTGGGTGGTCTATCCGAAATCGGCAAGAATATGATGGTCATGGAGTATGGGGATGACATTATCGTCATTGATGCCGGGCTTATGTTTCCTGAAGAAGAGATGCTGGGCATTGATGTGGTAATCCCTGACTTCAGTTATCTCCTGGAGAAACGGGAAAAAATAAGGGGGATAATTATCACCCATGGCCATGAAGACCACATCGGTGCCCTCCCCTATTTGCTGCCTCAGGTTAATGTGCCTGTCTATTCGACGAAACTTACTCAGGGTCTCATCGAGGTCAAGCTAAAAGAACGAAGAGCACTCTCAGGAGCTAAGCTCAAGATGGTATCTCCCGGTAGCACAATTGTGCTGGGAAAGTTTAAGATAGAGTTC
>DATKVW010000096.1:0-6072 GCA_035529875.1 Dehalococcoidales bacterium
TTAGGATGAGCCAAAAGCCATCCACCGCCCATAACTAAGGCAGCAATGAATATTCCTAGCGTAAAGTGTCCAGTTATTTCTTTGCTCATTGCTGCTAATATAAAGTAAAGTGGAATACCAAGAGCAAACAGCAACCAGCCAAAAATTTTCCGCCCCTTCATTTCAGCCTCCTTTATTACCCCCTACTCGCTACTGACAGTCTGGGGCAGTAAAGAGACGGTGTCTTAATCGAGCTACCTACCCACTGGTCATCACTGCCGATAGCTGTAATCTCTTTCAGAAGCTGATAAACATTTCCGGTAACCATGGTATCTTTAACCCTACCTACTATTTTACCACCTTCCACCTTATAACCTAAAAGGACATTGCCGCTGAAGTCACCGCTTAAAATATTGCCCTGTTCGGCTCCCATAAGCTGCTCAATAACCAGTCCTTCCTTGATATCGCTTACCATTTCATCAAAAGTGGTGGTGCCGGGAGCAATAACAAAGGCAGTGGCCGAAGGACTGGGCAATCCACCATTTCTATCGCCATTCCCCGTGCTTTGGGTATGGGCTAAGGCAGCTGTTTGCAGGTCATACAGGAAATGTGCCACCTTTCCGCCCTCGATAAGAGATGTGCGCTGGCTGGGGGTACCCTCATCATCACAGGGGCGACTTGCCGGACGGTAGGCAATAGTTGGGTCATCCCACAGCCATAGCTTTGGGTCAAATACCGGCTCACCAAGTCTATTACCTATAGGTGAGGCTCCTTCCAGGACTGTCTTGCCGTTAAAAGCTATCATCAAGGGTGTGATTAGAGCGCTGGCGACACCGCGGGGGGTAAAGACTACCGGCAGAAGCTTGCCTGGCACTGAGGCTTGGTTCTGGGCAAACTCAAGCTGCTGGAGCACAATCTCAGCTACTTTCTTGGATTCAGTTAGAGGTTGACAGGAGGTTTCACTGTCACCGACAAAAAGCATATCGGTGTCGCGGATGAGGCTGCCTTCAACCCCCAGGCTGAAGATACTTTCTCGGTAGTTTGCCTCTCCCCCTCGGGAATTTATGATACGGACTGAGGCATCAGCTCTGGCCACCCCGGCTTCGCAGATAATGTCTGGAGTGTGACTTTTAATGGTGGCGATGAGTTCTTCCCCAAGATTAATCATTGTCTCTATGGGCACTGCTCCTACATTGGCGTCGAACACCTCAATTGATGGGTAGGTGGTTAGTGATGGGAACTCAAACCTGGCGGGCATACCGAACCGGGCGGTTTCCACTGCCATATTGACCAGCTCCTGGCGGTTGTCCGGTTCGGTAGTAGTGGCATAGCCAATTTTGCCATGTTGAATTACACGCAGCGCCACACTGCTTCTCTGTATTGAGTGAATATGCTTCAGTCGGTTGGTTTCAAATTGAACCGAGGTTTCCTCAGAGGCAACCATGAACACCTCGGCTTCCTCGGCTATTTTTTTCGCTCTAGCTAGAATATCTTCCACTTACTTGCCTCCAACCAAACAATGACGAATCCTGATGTGTGGGCTACCGTTGGAAACGGGCAGAGGGACCTGCCCGCCTTTACCGCAGCCACCACCCTGGTTCATCTCCAAATCGTTGCCTATGGCATCTATGTTCATCAGGGTGGTGAACACATTACCGGTGAGCACTACCGGTCGTAGCAATTCGGCAATCTTGCCGTTGCGAATCATATAGGCTTCACCGGCAGAGAAGGTGAACATCTCCATGCTGGTAGTGCCCCCGTACCAGTTCCTGGCATATACCCCTTCCTTGATGTCGCTTATTATATCCTCGAATGAGGCTGAATCTGGCTCGATATAGGTGTTGCTCATGCGGACGATGGGCGGAAAGCGATAGTTAATGGCTCTGGCATTACCGGTGGGCTTCTCCCCCATCTTGGCGGCGGTTTCCCGGGAATGAAGCCTGCCCACCAGTTTGCCCTCCCGGATAAGATATGTCTTTTTAGCCGGTACGCCTTCGTCATCATACTTATAGCTGCCTCTTAGTCTGGGCATAGTCGGGTCATCAATGATGTTTAGCAGCTTACCACCAAACTGTTTACCCAGGGTCATAACCTCACGCAGGCGGTCGTTCTCATAAACAAAGTCGGACTCGGAGAGGTGTCCGAAGGCTTCATGGGCAAAGACGCCAGCCAGAACCGGGTCCAGCACCACGGTATATTCTTTCCCTTTTACCTGCGGTGCTGATAGTAACTCTACGGAACGCTGTGCCATCTTTTCTACTTGATGGTGAAGGCCCTGTACTTCGGTAAAGTCACCCCGGCTACCCAGGCTCATTACTGCCTGCTGTACCTCGTTGCCTTCGGTAGCCACAGCAGCCAGGCGCAGAGCAATATCCATCCTGTCCTGCTCAATATAGCTGCCTGATGAGTTTAAAAAGATAACCTTTTTGTAACTATCACCATAGCCAGCAATTGAGGTCTGGAGCTTTGGGGTCTGCCAGATAACATCGTTATATTCGTCCAGCAGCTGTTTCTTTTTGGCGAGAGGTATCGCTACCGGGTTCCTATCTGTCTCGGTTAATACTGCATCAACCACCGGCGTCACCGGAGCCAGCTGGCTTTGTTCCCTGCCAGCTAATTGAGCCTGTTTTACCGCCAGCTCCACTTTGTTGGCAAGCTCATTGAGGTCATTAAAGCTGACAAAGCCCCAGGCGCCCTTTACCATAGCTCGTATATTCCCCCCGGTGGCGGTTGCCCTGCCGATGGAATCCAGTTCCCTTCCCCGGTAGGCAATATGGCTGGTCTGGCTCTCCTCAAGGTGAGCTTCAATGTAATCGGCACTGTACTTCTTAAGCATTTCCGCTAGCTGCTGTCCGATAGCTTCAATAAATGGCATAACCTTTTCTCCTTAACAGGGTCTATGAAGCTAGTTTAAAGAGATTGCGAGCTAGTTGTCAATTTTACAAATGGGGTTATTCGGGGGTACAATAAACACACTTTCGGGGCAGTTAGCTCAGTTGGTTAGAGCACTCGGTTCACATCCGAGAGGTCAAGGGTTCGAGTCCCCTACTGCCCACCACGGTCCCTCACCATTACTGTGTCCTGAAAGCCTTCTTCAATTGGTGTGTTAGGGATGATTATATCTCGGATAGCCCTTTGGTAAAAATAAAGTTAGCCAGTCCAGAGCCAAATGTTCAGAGCAGGTCATGGGAATAATTTTTAGGGTGTTATAAACTCTTTCAGTTTCACGGTGTCTATGTTTCCAAATGCCCGGGCATAGGCGCTTACATGCGAACCATTTACTCTTATGTATAAACTCTGATAGAGCTCATCCATGGAAATGCCAGGGTTGAGTGCCGCAATTTGCCGAAACTGATAGGGAAACTGGTTGGCAAGCCATATTTGTTGCAACGGATCATAGTTAGCACTCAGAGAGTTCTCGAATGGATTGGCACTGGATATAAGCAGTGTTCCCGGTGCATCCAGCATGGAGCCCATGATGCCCCCGTAGCAGGACTCAACTACGATGAGCATTCGGCGGTAACGTTCTTGGTCACTCATGGAGGAAACGGTTTTCGCCAGGTCCGCCGGCTTAAGGATAGAAAAGTCGTCATCGGTATGGGGAATAGCTTCGTTTAGCCCAAGGTAAACCCCATTTTGGTTGCCATGCCCTACAATGAATACATATATATTGTCTCCGGAAGTACTCTCCACGACCTTGGGCACACTTGCTGATTTCTGTCCAGCGAGTATGGAGAGCAGTGTCTCAGCGTTCACCTCATTCAGGAGGTAGTCAACCTGTACATTGATATAAAGCTCCTCTCCTCTGGCTGCGTTTCGTACTGTTCCCGGCTCCTTATTATTCTGATTGTGAGCAATGTCATCAGCTACTATAAGGATGATGCGGTTGTCGGAAACCCCATTGCTTCGGAGGAGCCGGTACTGGGCTAAGGCATCAGCCTGATGGCGGTAGTTTTCCCAGCCACTGGAGGTTGCAACAATGACTGCCCAGAGCCCTGTCTTTTCGTCGGGCTCATATGAGGCTCCTCCCATGATGTCTTGCCTTTTGTTTGCTGATGCCAAAGCTTGAAAAGCCGCCTTGCCGTCAGTGGCTGTGGGGCAGTCACCGGTAGTGATATATTCCACAATGTGAAAATCACCATTCTCTATACGCCAGAATCCGTATGTAGACGATGTCATATCCATATGAAAGTCCCGGTCATATTCCAGAGGGCCTGTCGCTCCAGTAATATCTGGTAATTTGTCCAACTGTATGGCCTTAAGGGCACTCGCAATGCCTTCTTTATCCCAGCTAGTCTCCTCACCCTTGGCATCAACAACTTCGGCGATAGCATTAGTTAGCTTCTCACCACCTATGCCATTGGAGCGCTCAAGACCATAGGCGATTAACATAAGGGCATCGTAGACATTGGCAGCATAAGGAGTAGGGGGTTTATGGAAACGCTCTGTGAATGCCTCTCTGAACCCGTTATCATCGTCCGGGACGAGAGCAAACCCCTCGATACCATCTGCTTCCTTACCGAGTGTCTGTATCAGATGGGAGCACATCGCCGCATCCGAAAAGATAAGGCGGGTATTGCTGGTGCTGGACCTGCATTTTCGGACTATACCCGCCGCAATATCTGTGCTGATCGGTACCGCCAGGAGAGCGTCCGGCTTTCCGGAAAGGACTTTATCCAGACATTCTCCGTAAGCTTCTGTGCTTTCGCCATAGCGATGTATATCCGTTATCTCAAGCCCCAGTTCGGTGGCAAAGAAGCCGAACCAGTTAAAGAAGGTGGCTCCATACTGCTCCGTAGAAGTGATGAGAGCCACCTTCTTCGCGCCGTCTCGTGCCGCTACGGTTAGCATGGTGCGCACCTGGGCTATGTCAGATTCCACGGTGCGCCATACATACTTGTATTGTGAAAAGGCACGGTAGATATCAGCCGATGTCGCGCTTGGAGCTACTATGACCTTTTCGGCCTGGATGAAGGTTGATGCCACATCGTAAACGCCCTGCGAGGTATGAGGCCCGATTACTGCCAGAATGGAATCATCAGCCGCCAGACGCCTGGCGGCACTGGCAGGGTCCTCTTTTGCGATGTCCACGTATACCAGCTTCAGATGCTTGCCAGCAACCCCTGTGCTATTGATGTTTTCCAGCGCCCACTCAAGCGGCTTTTCCCACTCCTCATAATCTGGTCCGGAAAGGGGCAGCATAACGGCAATACAGAGCGGTGAGGCAGAGTCAGATTTGCACCCGACTCCACCGCATCCCAGCATTAGGAACACGAGCAGTATTATAAACCACCTGAAAATCTTCATTCTTGATAGTTTAGCAACATGCTGGAAATTTTACCATCAAGTAAAATTTGCCGCGGGTTAGGGAATGAAGATAGGCACAAGATGGACACGTTGACGTCACTCATTTCGCGGTGTTTATCCGTATGACCCTCGTGCTAAAGAAATACTAGTTGCAACGACCCAGTAAAGGCATTTGCATCCTGACACATTGTGCTGGTGAATTATAGGTTTCATCATTAATTTATGAACGGGGATATAGCCCTGGCTACTTCATCTGGCGGATATTCCCTACCCCGTGCCACATGGCAAGGTGTGAATTACAATGTATATTGACATGGGTGGCAAATAGTATTATTGTTACTGCTAGAGTTGATTGCCATGAACCTAGATGAGGAGTACTAAGATGCCAAAGAAGATTTTTCTTATCCTTTTAGCCCTATCCCTATTCCTAGTTTCAGCCTTCTATATCATGGGTTGCGGGAGTCCTACCGAGTCAACACCTTCACCGGATTCTCCGAATCTAGGCTCTACTCCGGCTCCGGTTACGAATATTACAGCACCATCCGGCGATGCCATGTATGTTGCCCATGCGGGCACAGGCGTTTTACACTTTATTGACTGCATCCTGGCCGAAGAGATTCCTGAGACAGCTCGGGTATGGTTTGCCGAAGGACAGAAGCAGGAGGCTATCGATGATTGGGGATATACACCATGTACTCGGTGCAATCCATAATAGTCGGACCAGGCTACCCGGTTACTCACCGGAAAGTGCAGCCTTTACGTTATTGCCACAAAGATATTCCGGAT
>DATKVW010000097.1:0-3229 GCA_035529875.1 Dehalococcoidales bacterium
TTTCAAAACCTCTTTCATTCTGTTATCTGTAACATTGCGGCTAATCCTGGCAAAAACCCTCAGGTTGTCCCATCCAGATAGATATGGATAAAATCCCGGGCTCTCCATCACGGCGCCTATTTTGCAGAGAATGTCAGCAAGATTACTTTTTAAACTGAGCCCAAATATTTCTATATTCCCCGAGGTAGGTGAGATAAGCCCCAGCATCATAGACATGGTAGTACTTTTACCGGCGCCGTTAGGCCCTAAAAAACCGAATACTTCCCCCCGATGGACTTCCAGGTTCAAATCATCAACTGCAACAAGCTTGCCGTAGTGTTTTGTCAAATGTTCTGTCCTGACCACCACATTGTTGTTTGTTGTCATTAGGCCACTCCTATCTTATTGAATTTGAAAACCAACTTCGCTTCATTAGAAACATCTACTGCTCGCCAACTGTTCATCTAATCAGCCCTCCCCTTTCCACTGGTTGCTTTCGGTGATTTATAACCCTTCACCAGTTTCTCAAAGTCGGTCAGCCGCTCGCTTACCATACTCATCATTTGCTCAATGGCATCGACTTTAAGGAACATCAATCCCTGACCATGCGGGCCTCCGAAAACTAGAAGTGTAGTCCCGGCATCTATATCCAACTCCTTGCGAGCATTGATTGGTATGACCACCTGCCCCCTAGGACCAACGGTCGTGGAGCCCAAGCACCTATTCTCGAGCCAGATACCTTTGTCTTTCATGATGTCCTCCGTATTCGAGATAGTAAGAAATAACTAACTATTATTAAATATATTACTTTTATGAATAATAAGTCAACGGCATTGGCTAGAAAATCTGTAGCTGATTTGTTTTGCCACTATGTTAACAAGCGTTGTAACAAGTAGTAAATAAGCTGAATCAGAATAATGGCTACCAGTGGCGAAAAATCAAACGGGCCAACCCGGGGAATAACACGGCGCAGGGGCGACAGGATTGGCTCCGTGAGCCCGCGGAGAAGTCTAAAAAGCACGTTTGTCGGGCTCCGCGTATACCACGACACGACAACCCTGAGAAGAATTAATATTGTAGCTAAATAACATATAAGTCTGATGATGAAAAGTAAAATTATCACTGCTGCTTAACTTCCTAACCTTTTAGACTTATTATAAGCCGCCTTCACCGCTTGCTTAACTAGCTCAGAAAATCCCCCCTTTTCCAATTGGAGTAAAGCCTCGGCAGTGGTGCCACCAGGAGAGGTAACCATTCTTCGCAATTCCGCAAGCGGTTTGCCCGACCTCTGGACAAAGTGACCTGACCCCAGTATTGTCTCAAGCACCAGCTCCTGTGCCATACCACGGGGGAGGCCAATATGCACGGCAGCATCAACCAGCGACTCCATGAAAAGAAAAATGTAAGCTGGACCGCTGCCGCTCACTGCTGTAGCCATATCAATATATTTCTCATCATCAACATAAATCTCCTGGCCCATAGCACCCAGAATAGAGCCTGCCCACCTCTTTTGCGGCTCAGTTACCTCAGGAGTAGCTGCCCACACACTTATGCCCTCACCAATCTGGGCTGGAGTATTAGGCATAGCACGAACTACACAATTGTGGCTTAGCCCAAGGCAGAGGGTATCAATTCTTGCCCCGGCGATGATAGATAATACCAGTTGCTTTTGTGTAAGCCGACCATTAAGCTCAGCCATTACCTCAACTAAATTCTGCGGTTTAATAGCCAGCACCACTACATCTCCATTGTCTACGGCCTGCCGATTGCTGCTCATCACTGCCACGCCGTATTTCTGCTTAAGATGCTGGCGGCGAGCCTCGGCAGTATCACTAACCGAGATAGCCGGTGGCTGGCTCAACCCCTTGTCCAAAATAGCCGATAATATTGCCTCCCCCATATTCCCACCACCAATAAAGGCTATCTTCATCCTGACTCCTTACTACCCTTATTCCACTACGAAATTTACCAGCCTGCCCGGGACATATATTCTTTTTAAGACCTTCTTACCCGTTAGGTAAGCCTTCACCCGTTGTCTTTCCGCGGCGACCTGCCGGGCCTCAGCCTCAGTGATAGACGCTGGCACTATAATCCGGTCACGCAACTTGCCATTGACCTGAACCACCAGGGTAATCTCTTCATCCTTAGCCAGCGCCTCATCCCAGTGCGGCCAGCTCTGATTATGAATACTATAATCATACCCTGCTCTCTGCCACAACTCCTCTGCTAAATGAGGAACTGTTGGTGCCATTAGCAGGAGCAGGGTGTCTATAGCCTCTTTCCAGGCCGAATCAGTGATGTTGCCTGTTTCCCTTGCCTTAGCCAGGTAGTTGGTGAACTCCATAAGTGCCGCTATCATGGTATTGAACCGGAATTTCTCCAGGTCCTCAGTTACCTTTCTTATCGTCTGATGAGTAATACGCTGCAAATCTCGGTGAGCCTTCTCATCACCAAGTCTATCTAGCACGGCAGCTGCAACCCTCATCTTGTATGGCTCTAGTGTCAGCTTCCATACCCGGTTAAGCCAACGGCTGATGCCACTAATGCCACTATCATTCCATTCACCACCCTGCTCCCAGGGGGAGACAAACATAAGATAGGCACGCACCGCATCAGCCCCCAACTCAGCAACATACTCATCGGGGGTAACCACATTACCCCGTGATTTACTCATCTTCTGCTTCTCAGCAATAATAATTCCCTGGTTAAACAGGCGGGTGAACGGCTCATCAAAATCAACCAGGCCCATATCCCGAAGTGCCTTAATGAAGAATCGGGCATAAAGTAGATGCATAACGGCATGCTCAGCACCACCGGTATACAGGTCTACAGGCAGCCAGTATTTCACCTTGTCAGTATCAAAGGGAGCCATATCGTAGTGTGGGCTGGCATAGCGTAAAAAATACCACGAGGAACACATAAAGGTATCCATAGTGTCGGTCTCCCTCTTAGCTGGAGCCGAGCAATTAGGGCAAGTAGTATTGACAAACTGTTCACAAGACTTCAAGGGAGATTCACCAGTAGGTTTGAACTCAGCGTCTTCAGGTAGTAATACCGGTAAGTCCTGCTCTGGAACCGGCACAATACCACAGCTAGGACAGTAAATCATAGGTATTGGTGCCCCCCAATAGCGCTGGCGGGAGATAAGCCAATCGCGAATTCGGTAGTTTGTGGCTCGCCCTCCATAGCCCTTCTTTTCCATAAAATCGACAACAGCCTCTATACCTTTCTCGCTAGATAACCCATTAAA
>DATKVW010000098.1:0-3645 GCA_035529875.1 Dehalococcoidales bacterium
ATGAAGGAGGCCGTCCATAAAATAGGCGGAAACTATTCAAACCCCTGTACTGTCGAGGGGATGAAGAAATCTATCCACGGTGTTTGCTCAGAGCAATTCCACCCGCTTGATAAAGATGGCTTTACTTATAAAGCAAGGCCCGACTTCGACACCAGGGCTGCCGGGTGTCTCAAGTGCCCGAAGATGGTTAAGGCTTATGAAACCAAGTCCCAGGCCCACCACTTCTGCACGGATGACAAATGCTGGACTAAAAAGCAGGAGCAGCGGCGCAAGAAACTGGCTGCACAGGCTGCCAAGCGGATGGAGGCGGAAATCGCCGCCATGGTCGACAAGGAAGCTGATGTCTCTCAGGAAATAGCCGTTGGACGCAAGGCCGCGGACCAGCTGGCCAATTCCGGCGTCGATATGAACGAACCCGAATTCGAGGGTGCTGTTGCCCTGGTTGAGAAGGGGCAGGATGCCGAGGGGAAACAGGCTACAGCAGAACAGCTTAAGGCAGCTGAGGATAAGGCCAAGGGGCAGATAGGTACCCGGGCCGAGATCCTTGACTTGAAAGACCTGATGTTATACGACTATAGCTCTGAGTTGAAGAAGGGCTTTGTCCTATTGCAGGATACCCGGGGCGGTAACCTGGAAGCTATTCTCGACCCGGAGGATTGCACCAAGCGCTGTATCACTGGTTTCCACTACGCCTACAACAGCAAGGCCAGGCGATATAGTGGGGAAAACGACGACAATCAGGTATATTTCGTCTGCGCTGACCCCAAGTGCCTCGGTCAGAAGAAAGCAGCTTTTACAAGGGATAGGAACGCCAAAGCAACTGCCAATAAGCGGGCTGAGAGCCAGGCTATAAAGGCTGCCGCCGACAATACTACCCGGATTGATAAGCCCAGGCTTAAACTCATCATATTCTCCACCATTGAGCAGCGCCACTACTACTCCAACACAGAGCATCATAAATGGTGGTGGAAAGCCCTGGGACTCTCCGGCCAGGAGATACCTCAGGAGCACAACAAAACTAACCCCATACTCCTGAAAGCAATAGATGGCCAGTCGGAGGCTTATCTCGCCCAGCTGCTTGTCCGCTTCTGCCTCGAGAAGATTGCCGCGGATGGCCAGCCAGGTTACCAACGAGATGAAGGGAGCGAATACGATATCGTCACTGCCGGCCCGCTCAAATGGCTCGGGGTACTGATTGCCGGAAAGGAGAAGGCTGTTGAAAAAGAAAAAGCCCCAGCCGCCAATTGAAGGTATCTTTGAATCCGCAAAAGACCTTCACCACAGTAGTGAACTGATCTTCAAATCGGCGCAGAGGCTAAAGGTTGCCGAAAACATCGAAAAGACTACCCTGGTCGGTGTTTTTGAGAAGAGAGAAGCCAGGCTGCATATACGCAGGAGCCTTTCCCATCTATGGCTCGCCATTATCCTGAACTGGAAGGTTTTTTGTAAAAAGCTCTAATTTATCCTTGAGGTGAGAAAATGTATAACAAGATAGCAGGCATACTATTTATAGTCCTCAACATCCTCGACGCCTACCTGACTAAAATCAACCTGGCGCGGGGAGTAGAGGCAAACCCGCTCATGGCGAACATCGGCGACGACATGTTATTTAAGGGACTGATCTCCCTGGCGGTGGTAATAGTGTTCTTCGCTCTGAGGTGGGAGAAGTGGTGCCCCTTGTTAGCCATGGGGATGTTTGCTGTGGTAGTCTGGAATTCCTTTATGCTCTGGTTATAGACTGGAAAGTATTTTTCAAAAAGCTCTAAATTATCCTTGGTTAGGGTATTGACAAAGGCTTTTTAGAAGGGGTACAATTCGTTCTATGAGCGGAAGGGGTCGTCTTTCAACTGAAGAACTATTGTATCCAACAGCCGCCGCCCACTATGCTGTTGTCAGCCGGTCAACCCTTTGGAGGTGGGTCAGGGATGGCAGGATAAAGCCAGTCCTAATCGGTGGCCGGAAGTTCTTCTTGAAAAGCGAAATAGACGTCGTAAACTATGACCATTAAAATAGGCTGTAGTGTCATACTACAGCCTATTTTTTTTGCATCGGAGGGGCCGCACCCTTCCGCTCATTAATACTAAAGCATAATATTACCATAAGTCAACAGTTTTACAAAAAAATTAAATAAACAAGGGAGGTACCAAAATGGAGAAGGAGCAAACTAGCCTGATAGAACATCGGGAGACTGCTTTGCAGCAGCATGGCGCTAGTATCAAATTGACGGATGAAAACATCGCTATTGTGGAATTCAACATGAAGCAGGCCGAGAAGCTGGTCCTAACTGTTCTCGAGGAAAAATGGGACTATGGTTTTATGCCTGGTATCCAGCGGAAGACCCTATTTGACCCCGGAGCCGCCAAGATCATGAATGCCTTTAACTGCTATGCGAAGCACGAAGTCCTCTTCCACACTGAAAATGACGATCTTATATCATGGGCTATAGAAGCATCGATAATCCACAGAGAGAGCCAGAAGGTGATTGCAACCGGCGTCGGCGCCTGCAGCACCAGGGAACCGAAATACGGCAAACGGTGGGTAGAAGATCCTACCGAGCACGGGCTCCTGGAGGAAGAAATAGCAGTCCTTAAAACTAAGAAGAAGGATGGTAAGAAATATTACCATGTCATAAACCCCGATTTTGGGGAATTGACCCATACACTGTTTGCCATGGCCTCTAAGAGGGCCGAGGTTGACGGTGTAAAGGAGCTTCCGGGGGTCGGAACTGCTCTAAAGAAGCTCATGGCCGGAGGGGTGGTACCATCGCATGGAGAAGAGAGTAAGCCGGCTGCCAGAAAGCCTGCGAAAGCGGCTGCCAGCAAGCCTGCAAAAGAACCTGTCAACCAGCCCGCAAAACCCGTGGCAGACTGGCCCTCATTCTGGAGCCGCTGTGCTGCCCTGGATATAAGCCCTGAAAAGGTGCATGAGATACTCAAAGTCAAGTCTGTTTCCGACTGGGTAGAAAGCGGTAAAACTCTGAAAGACGCCATCAAGGTAATGGCAGAACACCTTTCTAAACCGGAAAAAGCAAAGGCAGTCGACCTAACGCCTGAAGCGGCAACCCCGATGGCAGTCACCGAGGCCAACGTACCCGATGGCGCCGCTTATGAAATGATGGCATCACACTTCTTTAACCTGACTAAGGCAAAGGCGTGGGCGGAAGTCAACTACCAAGGCAGAACGGATTTTGAAAAAGCAAATAGACAAACTGCTTGGGGATGCTGGCTTCAACTTAGAACCGCCCACTATCATGAGGGTATACAGCCTGAACTTGAAGATAACCAGCCGGATTTGGAGCCTGAACCAGAGACAGAGCCGGGGGACTTAGACTTTTAGGATTAGTTAATAATATATTACAGGAGTATTGTTTTGGCTAGTCCGCAAACGGAGAATGGTCATACTCAAGGAGCTAAAAATGAAGTGTCCCAAAACCCAAGCCAAAGTAAATGCAGATAATTGTGAAGACTGTGTAAGTGAGAGAAGGTGTTATGAATGGTGTTCAGAACATATAGTATGGGGCGCTACTGCTGAACCCATATTCATCCACGAAATAGGCAAATATGGCGAGGGTTTAGGCGAGTTTTTATCCCCACCCAAACCTCAAGGGCCTTATAAAAAAGAGGCTACAACACTAAGTCTCAGATG
>DATKVW010000099.1:0-2567 GCA_035529875.1 Dehalococcoidales bacterium
GAGCTTGATATGGATATGACAGCGGTAATACTGTAACCGAACTTATTGCCTCTCCAAAGTCCATAAGTGACACACCCAAAGAGAGGTGAGCCGCTACTGGAGCAAAGATATCACGCCCGTGGAAGGTAGAGCTAACCGGCGACCGCCAGAACTCAGGCTTGGTAATAGCCACTGCTTGTAGTCCAGACTCAAGCTCAATCTGATGCTGGCTGACACCACCCTCAACAGGCTTAGCTGAAAACTGCTGGATAACATAGCTCAGAACGCCATTATCCGGGGCAACGAAATCAGCCGATGGTGTTCTCAGAATAATCGCTCTCCGCTCCGTACCCACCCCGGGGTCAACTACTACCACATGGATAGTACCTTGGGGAAAGAACTGATGCACCGTGCTCAGGACGAAGGCAGCCTCGCCGATACTCTGCGGTTTAATGTTATGACAAATATCAATCAGCTTCGCCTCAGGATTGATGCTGAATATAACCCCCTTCATAGCTGCTACATAACCATCAGCCAAACCAAAATCTGTAGTCAGGGTTATTACAGCACTCATAGTTTAGTTTTACTGCGATAGCCGATTACTAGCTAACCCGGAGGGTTACTATAGAGACAATGATAAACAGAACCACCAGGGCAATAGTAATTTGAAACAATGTTTTTTCCATGCCCCGTCTGGTTCGATACACTGTGCTAGGTTGACCAAAGATACCACCCAGACCTCCACCCCGAACCTGAAGCAAAACAGCCAGTATCAGAGCTACAGCCAATACTATCTGGGCTACATTAAGGTAGGTCTGCATTTTCTATCCTTCCTCTAGTTTATTTTTCAATAAATTGCCTACCAATTCTGGATTGGCACGACCTCTGGTAGCTTTCATTACCTGCCCAACAAGAAACTTTATAGCTGTGGTTTTACCCACTTTATAATCAGCCACCGCCTGTTGATTATTCTTTATAGCGTTAATGACTTCTGCCTCTATCTGTCCGGTATCACTGATCTGACTAAGCCCCCGCTCTTTAACTATATCGTCAGCGTTTCTACCGGTATCAAACATTTCCCAAAGTACAGATTTGGAACTGGCAGTGCTAATAGCACCTTCTGAATCCAAGGCCAATAATCTGACAAGTCGCTCAGGACTGACCCTTTCTCTAAAGTCAACGATATCTATGTTATTATCGTTCATTATACGGCTGACCTCACCCAAAATCCAATTACTCCCCAACTTAGCTCTTTCAGCTATTGACAGATTACCAGGCTCTCCCACGCTCACAAAGTCTTCTTCATAGTCCGCCATCGCCCTGGAGCTGGTGAGCAGGCTGGCATCATACATTGGTAGCTTATATTCAGTAACAAACCGGTCGCACCTGGCTTCAGGTAATTCGGGAATTCTTGACCTTATTTCCTCCGCCCACTCCCGATTAATAACTAACGGGGGCAGGTCTGGCTCGGGGAAGTAACGATAGTCGTGGGCATATTCCTTACTGCGCTGGGAAACAGTCTTCCCCTTCTCCTCCACCCAACCTCTGGTCTCCTGAACCAGCCTTTTACCTTCGGCTACCGCTTTCCTCTGCCGCTTGGCTTCATACTCCATCGCCCGGTAGACCGCCCTGAAGCTATTCATATTTTTGACCTCTACCTTAGCCAGAGAATCAGGGCTATTCTCAGGACGGATACTGATATTAGCATCGCAACGAAAGCTCCCCTCCTCCATATTGCCGGTAGATACACCTAAACATTGTAGTATACTGCGCAGCTTTATCAGGTATTGCCTGGCTTCTTCCGGGGAGCGCAGGTCAGGCTCGCCCACAACCTCCATTAGCGGTACTCCAGAGCGGTTAATATCTACCAGACTATAAGACTCCCCACCGGGAGAGGTGCAGTGTGTTAGCTTGGCTACATCCTCTTCCAGGTGGACACGGGTTATACCCACCTTTTTCTTATCACCATTAACTTCAATGGTGAGCCAGCCGTGGTGCCCAATGGGAGCGTCATACTGAGAAATCTGATAGCCCTTCATCAAGTCGGGGTAAGGGTAGTTCTTACGGTCAAACTTAGTATAATCAGAGATAGTGCAGTTCAGTGCCAGGGCAGTCATTATGGTATATTCTATCGCTTTCTGATTGATGACAGGTAAAACTCCGGGCATCCCCATACACACCGGGCAAACAAAGGTATTGGGTGGAGCACCGGCATAGTCAGCACTGCACCGACAGAACATCTTGCTCCTGGTCAGTAGCTGAGCATGAACCTCCAACCCGATAATAGTCTCAAAATCCATAACCTATCTCGTCCTTTAGTATAACAATATCGCTGATAGCTGACAAGGAAGATATTTAGAGATTGTTTAGCAACCTCACCCCCTTTAGTGTTTTTTCTGAAGGGGTGCAGTAATAGGTAGGGGCAAAGCCCCCCTCTCAACCCAACTCCCCCTTCCCCTTGCTAAGGGGAAGGGGGACAAAGAGGGATAGGGTCAGTAAATAATCTCTTAATAAATACTCTCACATATGTTATAATTTCTCCACGTGGGGATATAGCTCAACAGGGAGAGCACTGCGTTCGCATCGCA
>DATKVW010000100.1:0-3077 GCA_035529875.1 Dehalococcoidales bacterium
CGCGAGGGAAGCGTGACTCATCAAAGTGTTTGGTTATGCGGGCGAGCACTCTATACTCTTCATAGTGATTCTGTCCTTGAACAGACTCTGCTTCTTTAACTTTAGACTCAATCTGCCCTTGAATTACCTGAAGGTTCTCCCCCGGTTGTACAGAGTCACCATTCCATCTGAACCATACATAGAATTCCACTATCCAGTAGCTTTCCTTAAAGGACAGTTCGGTAATGCGGTCTACATAAATGCCCGTGAAAACATTCACTGGCTCTTGGCTCTTGCCTCCCATGGGCGGTACGCCCTCAGGCACGGTTTCTCCGGGTTCTAAAAAGTTGGGACTAAGCTGTAATTCGTGAGATGCCACTGACTCCATTTTATTTTGTAAAACTTTCGCAGTCATGGCATATCCTGAGACGGCGGTAAGGATTATGAGAAGCGCTGTCCACAGAACCAAAATGAGATAAGCACCGGAGGGAATGGCTTTTCTTATACCTGTCTTCATTATTATATCACCCGCTCTGAGGATGCAATTGATTTGTCCCTCAGTAATTGGTCCACCTTTTAAGTGAGTGTTGCCAACATAGTAGCTCGTAGAGCCGGTGGTCGATAACTAAGTGTATTATGTGGCCGCACCTGATTGTACTCCCTTCTCCACTTCTCAATCAAGACCTTTGCTAACCTGAATGTTCACTATGCTCTTTGAGCTAAGTCTACCTATTTATCTTCCCTTTTTCGGCTATAGTCTCACATCCAACCTTCAGGCGTGAAACAACAGCCGAAAAAGGGAACCTTTTTTAAACTGAACAACATACTATATTCCTGAAGGTCAATAGCTCCAGCTGAATTATTTTATTGTTCGCTGACACCGGTGGACAGACCCCAGCCTCTCTTTACCTGGCTCCCAACTTAGCTGTTAGATACGGGATTACCCTGATATTGTCAAGGTTCCCATCATACCTCATACGGGTTTGGCCAGGAGGGCAGGGACACCATGTTGTGCACACGGGTTTGCTATATTAGCTCCCAAAAAGATGAGCGGCGTCTCCCTGCCCACCTGATGTACGTCGAATACCTCCTAACCAGTCACCTGTACCAAGTTCGGTGACCGATAATAAGTCTGATTCTTTACCAGGGCGAATGATAGACGCAGTAACCTGTTGAGCGCCGCACCTACAACCTCCCTTCCGCTCAGAGGGTTGGCATGAGCTGGTCTTTCACGTCTTTCCTTTGCCCAGGCACGAAAGTCCGGATTGAGCCTTAGCATCGGAATAACCGATGTCCAGGCACAGTACCTTAATATCGGACGCCCTTGTTTACTCATCGGTGTTCTGGACCTCCTCTTTCCACCTGATTCCGATTCCGTGGGATTACTACCGGCCATCTTAATCATCTGTTTAGCGCTACGATACGACTTGAAGCAGCCAAGCTCAGCCAGCAGGCCGGCCACAGCTATATAATGAAGCCCTCTTATTGATAGCAGGTACTTACCCTCTTCTGTTTCATCAACTAATCTAACTAATGTTCGTTCTATAGTCTGGATATGCCCTCTAATAAGTTTGAGTTTCTCTACCAGGAACGATATTTCTGCAGACACTGAGTGAGCCCCTGCTTCAATTCCGATTGATGTCTTGGCTATGCCGCGTAGCTCTCTGAGCTTTCTTCGCATGAGACGTCGTCCATGGTGCGCCGCTTCGATGAAAACGACAAATTCACCATCGGGCATTCCGGCAATCACCATGGGGATAGGGCAGATGGAGAGTACGCTCATAGATGTCAAACCACAAGGGTCTTTGAAGACATGAGTGAACTCGGGAAAGAGCGCGTCCAGAAGCCCTTTTACCAGGTTTATTATTCTGGTCCTTTCCTTAACCAGCCGGCGATAGGCATTGTGGGCAGTTCGTAGTTCAGCATAAACTCCCTGCGGCACTTTAGTCTCGGTAAACCCCCCGGTACATAAGAGCTGCGCTGCTACCTCGCTGTCTCGATAGTCGTTCTTCCTGCGATTGAGATCCTTCCCTTCCCGTCTCCGCTTCAAGGTAAACTGGTTAATAAAACGAAACGGAATGCCTTGCTCATCCAAGGCATAGGCTAGATTGCGCCAATAGTGGCCCCCCGTCTCGATAGCGAACATGACACCACGGCAACCGGATTTCATCATCTCCGTTCTGACTCGGTGTAACATAATCTCAAGACCTTCTCTAGTATTGTCGAACTTGAATTTGTCCCGGGTAGTAAAATCTTGAGTTATAGCCACTGCGGCATGCCTCTTTTTGTGAGGGTCAACTCCTATAATCAAGTATCCCTCAGGTACTTGCTTTCGTTTCCTGGCTGCTGTATTCTCCATTTGTGATGGCTCCTCCTACTTTAGATTTGGTGCTTGCAGGCTACACCCTTCTATTGTAGCCGGAGCCATCTCCTTTGGTTATTCCATATACTAAAAGATGATGCTAGGGTATGGTATCGTGTAGATAGGAAAGAGAAACTAGTAATAATCAAGTATGCCAGGCATCATCCTAATTGTTGAGAACAATAGTTAGACCCTACCCACCTAGCCTGTACTTACTTCTTCGCTATTTCCACCCGCTTCACGCTTGTCAACCTTTCATCCCTAGCCTTGCCACCCTTCAAACCGACTAACCTAATCCCTGTCTGTACTCTGTCAACCCCTCTTTTTTATAAATAAAATCCCCCTCTCCTTATACAGGGGAGGGGGTGAGGGAAGCACGGAAAGATCAGTGTTCATACCCCGAAGGTCGCTGGCTCTAATCCAGCCCCCACCCCAAACCCCCAGCTTCACGACATAATTATATGTGAGATGTGAACGGAATGAAATAGCCAACTATCTTAAGTAATTCTATATAAATAAGTAATTCTATATAAAATAGAAGGCACAGACGTTAAATCTGCGCCTTCTAATATTGCTTCTTCGCTGTCGATGTTCTCTTACTTGTAAAGTATAACTAGCTCAGACCCTTTAACGCTGTCTTCAACGTCTAGGGTTACCCCCTTAAGATTTGCAACAAGTCCTCGCTCAATTATTAATACTGGCGAGCCATCACATTGCACGAGTTTATCGCCCGGCA
>DATKVW010000101.1:0-40269 GCA_035529875.1 Dehalococcoidales bacterium
ACAAGATAAAAATCCACTTAGCTACAATGCCAATAATTTTCAACATTATCCTCAACAAATTTATACCCCGATTTTACACTGTTAAGGCTGAAAAGCATAGTATTTTGTCTACCTACCCCCTTTATCCCCCTCTCCTAAACAGGAGAGGGGGAAGAGGTTTTTTAAGAGGGGTTTGCCCCTCTTAGACACCCTGCTAGTCTAACCTCCTTCAAAGAAGAGAGGAGAGATTTTAGAGAGGGGCAAAGTCCCCTCTCATATCAACTCCCCCTTCCCTTGGTAAGGGAAGGGGGTCAGGGGGATAGGTCTAAACGAACACCGAAGAGGGTGAGAAGTTGGTAAGCTCTTTTCTAGAAGTAAATCCTAAACCTGAAGGTTTGGTTTTTTGGGTTTTGGTAATTAGTGTTTTGAATTTGTTTAGGGCTTCGTGCTTGGAATTTTGGATTTTACTCACTCCCCTCTTCCCTTATTAGGAGAAGAGGGTTAAGGGGATAGGTTGTTAAACTATGATGAAATAAAGTTATAAAAAAGGGATAAAGTCCGTCTTAAACCTTTTTCTACCTTTCCTAACTCTTTTACCAAAAATACGCGACAAACCAACCCTGTGCTATAATTGGGCAAAACTAATATTGGTTGAGAGTTCTATGTTTTGTCACCTCCATGTCCATACCGAATACAGTCTGCTTGACGGCATGTGCCGCATCCCCCAGTTGATATCACATGCCAAAGAGCTGGGGATGGACAGCCTGGCAATAACCGACCACGGCGTTATGCACGGGGTCATCCAATTCTATGTGGCGGCCAAAGAAGCAGGAATAAAGCCCATCATTGGCTGCGAGGTTTATGTTGCTCCCAACAGTCACCTCAATCATAATGTCGGTGATAGGAACAACTACCACCTCGTTCTGCTGGCTAAAAACCTTACTGGCTACCAGAATCTAATTAAGCTTACCACCGAGGCACACCTTGAAGGTTTCTACTACAAGCCAAGGGTGGATAAGGAGCTCCTCAAGCAGCATCACGATGGTCTCATCGCCCTCTCTGCCTGCCTCAGTGGCGAAGTCCCCCGCCTCATCTCAGAAGGGCGTCTTCAGGAAGCAAAAGAGGCTGCCCAGTGGTATAAGCAAACCTTCGGCGATTTCTATCTGGAAATACAGAGGCATCCCATCCCTGAACTGGAACAGATAAACCAGGGACTCATCGCTATGAGCCAGGAGCTGGCTCTCCCCCTGGTAGCCACCAATGATGTTCACTATGTAAATAAGGAAGATGCCTCCGCCCACGACCTGCTACTGTGCATCGGCACCAACTCTTCCGTCCACGATGAAAAACGGATGAAGATGGCTGGCGATTTCTTCTACCTGAAAAGCCCCGAGGAGATGGCTGAGCAGTTTAAGGATATCCCTCAGGCACTGGAGAACACCGAGCGCATTGCGGAACAATGCAACCTTGAGCTTGAGTTTGGTCGCCTCTATCTCCCCGAGATAGAGTTACCCCAGGGGAAAACAGCTTTTGAGTTTCTGTCTGACCTCTGTTACCAGGGTTTACCCCAGCATTATCCTCAGCCGACTCCGGAGATTAAACAGAGGCTTGGGTATGAGCTGGAGGTAATAAAACAAACCGAATTTGCCAACTATTTTCTGGTTGTCTGGGATATTATCTCCTTCGCTCGCCAGAACCACATATTATTCGGGGTCAGAGGCAGTGCTGCTGCCAGCATTGTCCTGCACTGTCTTAATATCACCGATATTGACCCCGTTGCTCATAAGCTGGTCTTTGAACGCTTCCTCAATATAGCCCGCAAAGAAATGCCTGATATCGACCTGGATTTTGAGGATGACCGCCGTGACGAGGTCATTGCCTATGTATCCCAGAGATACGGAAAGGACCATGTTGCCCAGATTATTACCTTCGGCACACTGGGAGCCAGGGCAGCTCTGCGGGATGTGGGGCGGGCGCTGGGTATGCCCTACAGCGAGGTCGACCGCGTTGCCAGGCTGGTGCCGATGGCATTAAATATGACCCTAGACCAGGCTTTGAGTGAAACCGAGGAGCTCAGAAATATCTACCACGAAGACCCCGTAGTCCGCAATCTGGTTGATTCCGCCAAGAAGGTAGAGGGTATCTCTCGCCATGCCAGCACCCATGCCGCCGGAGTTGTTATCTCTAAAGAGTCCCTGACCAAATATGTCCCACTACAACGGGTAAGCAAGGGTAATGGTCAGGGAACGCTGATGACCCAGTTCGCTATGGAAGATATCGCCCGAATTGGTCTGCTGAAGATGGACATCCTCGGGCTGGCTAACCTCACCATCCTGGGTAAAAGTAAAGAGATTATCCAGCAAAACCAGGGCGTTAATATTGACCTGCACCATATCCCGCTGGATGATGAAAAAACCTTTGCCCTGCTCTCCTCAGGGGAAACAGCCGGTGTGTTCCAGCTTGAAGGTGCCGGCATGCGCCGCCACATCAAGGAGCTTAAACCAACCAACTTCAGCGATATTGCCGCTATGATTGCCCTGTATCGCCCCGGACCGATGGAGCATATTCCCACCTTTGTCAAAGCCAAGCACGGCGTTGAGCCTATCCACTACCCCCACCCGTCTCTAGCCAGCATCCTGGAGGAGACCTACGGGGTAATTGTGTATCAGGAACAGGTATTATTCATTGTCCAGACGCTCGCTGGCTACGATTTAGGGCAGGCGGATATTTTTCGCAAGGCAATGAGCAAAAAAATTGCCGAGGTCATGAAGAAGGAGAGACGCAGCTTTATTGCCGGGGCTAAAAAGAACGGGTTCTCTGCTGAGACAGCCGGTGAAGTCTTTACCCTTATTGAGCCCTTCGCCGGCTACGCTTTTAACAAAGCTCACAGCACCAGTTACGCCCTCATTGCCTACCAAACCGCTTATCTTAAGGCAAACTATCCAGCCGAATATATTACCGCTTTTCTGGCTGTCCACACCGACCAGCCGGAGAAGATAGCTAATGCTGTTGGTGAATGCCGCCGTCTGGGTATTCCAGTGCTCCCACCGGATATAAATAAAAGTCAAACCAATTTTTCTATAGAAAAAGATAGCGGCATTACCCCGGCTATCCGTTTCGGGCTAAGTGCTATCAAGAATGTCGGGCACGGTGCTATAGCACCCATCATTGCGGAAAGAAATAAAGGGGGCGAATTCAAATCTATTGAAGATTTATGCCGACGCTGCGACCTGCGCGGAGTGAACAAGCGAGTGATGGAATCCCTGATTAAGGCTGGAGCTTTTGACTCGCTGGGCAGCCGTGGCAGCTTGCTGCAAAACGTCAACCGCATCTTGTCTCTGTCACAGCGAGAGCAGCACCTCAGAGAAACCGGGCAAACTACCATGTTTGACCTGTGGGGAGAATCAATTCCGGTGCCTGCGGCCAGCCTTGACCTGCCAGATGCCGACATTCCCATCAAGGAGAAGCTAACCTGGGAGAGAGAGCTGACGGGGGTATACCTCTCGGAAAACCCGCTTGGCTCTTTTACTGGCAGGATGCCTTCCGAGATTACTGCTCTGTGCGGTCAAATTGATGCCGAGCTAGCCGGGCAAAATGTGATTGTTGCCGGGATGGTTGCCTCTGTTTATCACCTGTTCACCCGGGACCGACAGTCCTTTGTTCGCGCCGTCCTGGAAGACCTTGATGGCAGAATTGAGGTTATGGTCTGGCCCAGGGTCTACACCAACACCAGAGATTTGTGGGAAGAAGGGAACATCCTATTGGTCGAAGGTAAGGTAAGATTACGGGATGACCAGGTGCAGCTAAATTGTGATAATGTGCGCCGCTACCAGCCTGAGAAAACCCTGGAAGCAGAGGCTACTGCTCCCGAGTCCACTGAGGCACAAGCAGTAGCCGAAGAAACCACCAGCTCGCCACCAGTCGAAAGTCACCGGGTAGTAATAAGCATCGCCCAGAGCAGTGACCATGATAGTGATATAGCCCGTCTACATAAGCTAATTGATACTCTTAAAGACTTCCCCGGACAGGATGAGGTAAACCTGCGGGTAATCAACGGAGAAAAAATTATCAAGCTCAAGCTGTCAGAATTAAATACCCATTATTGTCCTGAGCTCCATCAACGGCTGGTAGAGTTAGTGGGAGAGGAGGGGATAAGGTTAGAGCCGGCTTCCTGAATCACTCATACTACTTGCGCCCTTACACTCTGTCCCAAAAATCATAACTAGCCTGCTCTTCCCCATTAAGCCATACTAACCCAACCTAGTGGAGTTAATAGATTATGTTCCAACCTCACCCCCTTTATCCCCCTCCCTTTGAAAGGGAGGGGGAATCGTCTTAAAAGAGAGGCTGGCGCCCCTCTTAGACACCCCTGCTTAAATAAGCCCCTACCCCCTTCCCTTGTTAATTTGTTAAGGGAAGGGGGTCAGGGGGATAGGTTACCAGGTAATCTCTTGAGAGAATTGACTTAAAGTAAGGTATCTATGGCGAGCTATGAGTATAGCCTTGCGCATCCCCATAATAATTCTAGAAAATCTTACCCTATTAGTGCTAGAATGGGTGAACAGGAAACCAAAATGCCTCCAAATGATAGCTTATATGGGCACCGGAAAAGGTTACGAGAAAAGTTCGTTAAGTCAGGGCTTAAGGGCTTCCACGATTACGAAATTATTGAATTACTGCTAACCCTGGGCACGCCGCGTAAGGACTGTAAACAGCAGGCAAGGGAAGCCATTAAGCGGTTCAAAACCCTGAGGGGAGTCCTGGAGGCTACCCCCGAAGAACTACGACAGATAGACGGCGTTGGTTCCCACTCCGTCTTTGGCATCAAGCTGGTGCAGGAAGTAGCCAGGGAGTTTCTTAAGGAAAGAATTATTAATAAGCCTATTTATAAATCCTCCCAAGAAATTTTTGACTATCTCTACCACTCAATGCGCGACCTCAAGAAAGAGGTATTCAAGGTCATTTATTTAAATAGCCAGAATCAGATTATTGAAATAGACGACCTTTTCGCCGGTACCATAAATAGTGGTGTTATCCCTCCCCGTGAGGTTATAGAAGGTGCTATTAAACATAATGCTACCTCCCTGATTTTCGTCCATAACCATCCGTCAGGCAATCCCCAATCCAGCGAAAATGATAGAGAGCTAACCAGAGACCTGGTTTACGCCGCCAGCATTATGCGGATTAAGGTCTTAGACCATATTATCATCGGCAATAACACTTACTTCAGTTTTGCTGGCGAAGGACTGATTGATGAATACGAGCTGGATTTTATAAATCTGAAAGCCAAAGGAGTCCGCGAAGCTAAACGGAAACTCTATAGAGCTAAATTATCCAGCCTCAAACCCTACTAGCCACTACAGCCCCCACGCCGCAGTCTGTCACCCTATCAACTATCCGTGCTTTCACCCAAACATATAGACATATCGGGACAATTAACCAAGTTTTCAGAGAGTTATTATTACCAATTGGCACTATATTTGTGAACAAGTATTGACAAATGTATTATAATATATTCCATATAAAGACTATTGTCCGCCAAATAGTACCATTGCCGATTTTCACCAGAGTACTACTCTGCAAAAGGCAGTAGCAGAATATAAGATATGATTTGAGACACTTTCCTGGGAGACAGAAAGGAAGCAATACAATTGCCCCCGAACAGTTTATTGTCAAGTCTGAAAACAGGAAAATCCTTGACCGCGCTACAGGAAAGGTTTATCAAGGTCGGCCTTGAGGATTTCAACGACCAGGAAATAATTGAATTACTGTTAAGCCTGACCTTGCCCCAGCAGCAATGTCAGCAGCAGGCAAAACAGTGCGTTGAACACTTCAAAAATCTCAGGGGATTCCTGGCGGCTTCTCATGAGACACTAGAGCGGGCGGGGATTACTCCCCATTGTATGCTTTGTATTAAGCTGTTACACGAATTGCCTGCACAGATTCTGAAGCAGAAGATTACGGAACAGCCTGTTCATTGCTCATCTAAAGAGCTTGTTGACTATCTCCTTTACTCAATGCGAGACCTCAAAAAAGAGGTATTCAAGGTTACCTATTTAAATAACCGAAACCAGATTATTGATACCGCTGACCTGTTTGAAGGAACTCTGAACAGTATCCCCATCCGTCCCCGTGAGATTGTAGAAAGTGCTATTGAGCATAACGCTATCGGTTTGATTTTTGCCCACAACCACCCTGCCGGCGACCCTACACCTTCCAAGAGTGATAAGCAGCTAACCAGAGACCTGGTTTTTATGGGCATGATTCTGCAAATTAAGGTGCTAGACCACATCGTAATTGGCAAAAACATATACTTTAGTTTCGCTGATGAAGGGCTGATTGAAAAATACGAGGATAATTTCCTTAACCTGAGAATAAGAAGCCTGTTTGAAAGTGAAGAGGGTTACTCCACAAATTCACATCAAGTTTCTAGCCGGTATTACCACTGATAACCTGCCTATCAGGTCAACTCTTGCCTTATCTTAATTGTACCGCTTAAGTCTCCAGACGAAGAAGAAGCCTCTTCATCTCCAACCCTTCACTGAAACCGCCGAGCTTACCATCGCTGGTAATCACCCGATGACAGGGTATGATGATAGGCAGCGGGTTTTTCCCCAGAGCCTGCCCCACCGCCCGCACTGCTTTCGGTTTCCCCATCTGCTCCGCCACCCAGGCGTAACTTCTGGTCTCGCCATAAGGGATAAGCCTGGTTGCCTCCCATACTTCACACTGAAAGGGAGTAGCTATGGACAGGTCAAGCTCATCAGGGAAGGCTACCCGGTGACCGCTGAAGTAAATCTTAAGGCGCTCTACTAAATCCTCAAACCGGTGTGGCGACCAAATAGCCTGGTTTACGTTATCACCTAATTGGTGGCGAGCTTCTTGAGCAGAGCGCTGGGGTAAGGTGGTACATAACAGTCCTTTTGCCGAGCCTAATATTCCCAGCCAACCGACATTAGTGTTGAAAGTGATGTATCTCAGCTCCCCAGTCATTTACTATCTTGAGAATAAACCAGCTTACCCTAGCTCAGGTTCAATCAGACCGTAGTTACCGTCTTTCCGCCGATACAACAGGTTGAGTTCTTCATTATCGGCATTAAAGAAAAGGAAGAAATCGTGACCCAGAAGCTCCATTTGACCAATAGCTTCATCTACAGACATTGGCTTTACGGCAAACCGCTTAACCTTGACCACCTTACCAAGAGGCTGCTCCCCGGCTACTTCTTCACTAAATCCGCTCCTGGCCAGTGAGCTACCTCTCCCTTTCTCATACAGCTTCCCTTTGTAGTGTTCAATTTGCCGCTCCATAACCTCAGCTACCCTATCAATAGCGGTGAACAGGTCCTCTCCCCTACCCTCACCTCTGAGTAAAATGCCACTGCTATCTACGGTCACCTGCACCACAAAGTGTTGCTGAGGAGATTTCGTCTTTTCTTTAGAAATTTCTACCTTGGATTCAGTAATATTGGGTAGATGACGACCAAGTTTGCCCAGTTTGCGTTCAATGTAGCGGCGCACCGCCGGTAATAACTCCACATTCTTACCAGTTATCTGCAACTCCATTGTTCACACCCCCGATAATACTATCTACCTTACCCCCTTAATCCCCCTCTCCTTTAGCACCCTTATCCTCCAAAGGGCGGAAGGTTTTTAACAAAAGGGGCTAATGCCCCTCTTAAGCCCCCCTTAAATCTCTCTAGCCAGCGCTAATCCCCAGACTGCGGTAGCACCAGCCGCCTTTAGCCCTGTAGCACAGGCATCAAGAGTAGCCCCAGAGGTAGAAACATCGTCTATAAGCAATACCTGTTTATTCCGTAGCCTCGAGTCACGGCAGGTAAAAGCGTCGGCTACATTGCTCTGCCGTTCCATTACCGTCGCTGTCCTCACCTGAGGTGGAGTATGGCGCAGTCGAACCAGACAGTTATCAACTACCGGCAATTTGACGAGCTTCCCCAGTTCCTTAGCTAATAAAACGGATTGATTATAACCCCGCTCCCTTAACCTTTTTTGATGCAAGGGCACCGGCACCAGAACCTCCACGGGCACAGGGTAAGTGAGGAGATAGTCCTGTAGTAACTTAGCCAGGGATTGAGCTAGGGCTCTAATATTACCGTACTTCAGCTGATAAACAGCTCGCTTTATTACTCCATCAAATTGAAACGGAGAGCGAATGCCAGCTATTTCTGCCTGCCAGCTGACACAGTGAGGGCAAAGTATGCCACCAGGTTGAGGTCGGCCACATCGGGGACAAACTGGAGGCACAATTCGCAGAAGTGATTGACGACAGGAGTAGCAAATGAAGTCACCTTCCCTACCACAGCCAACACACCATCGTGGAAACAAAAAATCAAGCACTATCCCCCTAAGTTTGGCAACTTGAGGAAGCACACTTACCACCTAACCTAGCGTTTAAAGATAAACTGCTGAATGTTCTAGTGAGAGCGAGATGCTCCACTTATAATAGGCTCGTTGATATAGACATCGCCATTTCTGATTTTCAGGTTGAAACCACAATCTGGGTTAGTACAAATCCAGGCTTTGTAATGAACCGCAGCCCCCTGACTACCGAAATCAGATAAAGGTACAAGGTCACCAGTATTGCACTTCTGGCATTTGGGGAAATTAGTAGTGTTTTCCAAGGAATCCACCTCCCAACCGAATTTGAATTTCGTGTAGTATACACTAAATAATCATTATTGACAAGTGCTTTTCTAGACGATTATACGCGGACTTGAGCTACAGCGTCAAGCAGGATGGCTTGAAATTGTTTATTAAACTTACCCCCTCTTATACACCCTGCTTAAATAAGCCCAATCCTCAAAGGGGAAGAGATTTTAGAGAGGGGCGAAGCCTATAGTGAAATCCTAAATTCCAAGCACGAAATTCTAAACAAATTCAAAGCGCTAATTACTAAAACCCAAGAAACCAAATCCTTAGGCTTTGAATCTAGGATTTAGAAATTAGAATTTATTCTTGGAAGGGGGTCAGGGGGATAGGTTGCTAAACAGTCTCTAAATAAAGCGATGACCCCTCTCCAATAAAGGTTATAGGCTATCTGAAAAAGCGGTTTGCTCAGACTGGAAAGGGGTGCGAGGAAAAATCGTGCCCAAAGCACCGAAAATGTATGTGCCTTGCCCTTATTGTGGATGGTATGGACCAAACACCTTTGAAATGGTGTCAAGGAAAGGCATCACTAGTCCTGACCCAAGCAACGCAGCACAATGGGAACTAATCTGCACATGTTGTAAGCGTAAGATAGACCAAAAAGAGCTGTAGAGAAACTTATCAAGAGCAGTGGCAACTATAAGCCTCTCTAAGTTGGAAAAACTAGGGATTCCCCTAACTAGCTTCGCCTTACCGCTTGGTGTATTGAGGTGCTTTACGCGCCCGCCTGAGTCCAGCCTTTTTCCGCTCTTTAGCCCGAGCGTCCCGGGTAAGTAATTTATTCCCGCGCAGCACGAGCTTAAGCTTCTCGTTAGCTTTTACCAGGGCTCGAGCAATACCGTGAGAAATAGCACCACTTTGCCCTGATATACCACCACCGGCTACCTTAATCATAGCATTATACTTGCCCATGCTCTCCGTAACCAAAAGAGGTTCCACTATGGTTCGGCGGTGCTCAATGCGGGGGAATCTCTCCTCATAGGGCATACCATTGACAATAATGGCACCATCACCCGGTAACAACCTTACCCGAGCTACCGCTGTCTTGCGTCTGCCTGTTCCATAAAAATAAGTCTGCTTTTGCTTTTCCATCTGAACTTTATTCCCTTTAAGCTTTTGTTAAGCTACCCCCCTCTTTAGTCTGCGCCAGATGGGGATGAGTCTCACCGACATAGACCTTTAGCTTCTTCAACATACTAGCCCCAAGTCGGTTATGAGGCAGCATACCCTTGACAGCATGCTCAATCACCCGGGTAGGATTAGTCTGCATCATCTTCTCCAAGCTAACGCTTTTCAGTCCGCCGGGATAGCCGGAATGTCGGTAATAAAGCTTCTGCTTGGCTTTATTACCGGTAACCCGCACCTTCTCGGCATTGATAACAACGACATAATCACCGGTATCCTGATTACGACTGAATATCGGCTTGTGCTTGCCCATAAGTAATTTGGCTACCTGGGTAGCCATCCTGCCCAGGACTTTATCCGCGGCATCAATAACATGCCACTGTCGCTCAATCTCAGAAGTCTTAGCTATCAAGGTTTTCATCAATTCTCCCCAAACGAATATGGATAATTTACCCGCATCAGGCACAGTCCACAAGCCGGAGCCGTTGGTCTTGCCAGACCCGGGGTTTTTGACTCGGTTATCTGATAAAATTCATCGACACTCATCTTACCCTGCCCCACTTTGATTAAGGGACCCACTGTATTGCGCACCTGATGGGGTAAGAAGGAGTTAGCTACTATATTAAACATCACCATTTCCCCTATTCTCTCTACCTCGGCCCTATACACGCTTCGTCTCGTATGTTTTATATCAGCACTGATACAACCAATAAATGAGGCAAAATCATGCTCACCAATAAGAGCCTGACACGCCTGATTCATAGCCTCTATATTTAAGTCCCTGGCAACCAGGTAAGCAAAGCCTCCCCTGATTGGAGAACGAGTCAAGCTATTTAATATATAATAGTGATACTCCCGGCTCAAAGCATCCCGCCTGGCATTAACCGAATTTTCCACCCGGTATGCTGCCTTAATGACAATATCCTCAGGCAAATAATAATTTAGCCCGGTAACAAATGTCCGCACAGGAAGAGTGGACTTAGTCCTGAAGCTAGCCACCTGTCCCAGAGCGTGAACTCCAGCGTCAGTCCGACTAGCTGCCATCACCCGGGTCCTTTCCCCGGTAAGCTTCCGCAGTGCCTTTTCCGTCTCCCCCTGAATAGTAGGTAGTTTAGCCTGTAGCTGGAAGCCGTGATAATTGGTGCCATCATACTCCATAATTAATACAATCCTGGTAGATTCCACTACTTTACTAACTCAAGCTGAGCCATAGGTGCCCCATCACCCAACCTGGGTCCCAGCTTAGTGATACGAGTATAGCCACCGGAGCGCTCGGCATACCGCGAGGCAAGCTCACTAAATACCTTATCGGTCACTGCTTTATCCAGGATAAAGGCTAATGCCTGACGCCGGGAGTGAAGTCCCCCATTCTTAGCCAAGGTAATCATCTTCTCCGCCAAGCCACGCACCTCTTTAGCCTTAGCCTCGGTGGTAGTAATCTTCTCGTAGCCTAGCAGGTCGGTTACCAGGTTACGATACATAGCGCGGCGGTGACCTGAGGGTCTGCCCAACGTCCTACCAGCTACTTTATGCCTCATTCTCGGTCTCCTCTTCTTCCTCTTTGACCCGAGGGGTAAGGGACAGCCCTAATGCATTGAGGTGCTCTTCTAACTCCTTCTTAGATTTCTGCCCGAAATTGCGCAACGCCAGCAATTCCCGCTCCTCTCTGCCGATAACCTCGCCTATGGTATTAATACCGGCACGCCTTAAGCTATTCAGCGTCCGTGTCGATAAGTCCAAATCGGCCAATGGCATATTGAACTGCTCCTCAGGAATAGATAGACGAACGAACTCTTTCTCCTCCTCTACCTTGGTAACCTTGGCATAATCCACAAACGGGGTCAACTGCTTTATCAGAATGTCAGCGCCCTGGTTGATTGCCTCTGCTGGTAGTATCGTGCCATCAGTCCATACCTCAAGATACAGCCGCTCGTTACCAGCCTCTCGACCAACACGAGTTGGCTCAGTGGTAAAATTGACCTTGGATATTGGGGTAAAGACAGCATCCACTGGAATTACCCCGATAGGTAAATTATCACCGGACTCAGCCAGCTGGTAGCCTCTACCCAGCTCCACATCAAACTCCACATAAAGCTTGGCTTCAGGAGAATCTAAGGTTACTAAATAAAGCTCAGGGTTGACGATTTCAAAATCGGTGGAGGGCTTAATATCAGCGGCACAAACCTGTCCCTCCCCCTCTACGTCCAGTATCAACTTACCCGGTCGACCAGAAAGAGATTTTATCCTCAGTTGCTTGACATTGAGTAAAAACTCAGTAGCATCTTCCTTCACGTTAGGAATGTTAGAGAACTCGTGCTGAATCCCTTCAATCCTAAACCGGGTCACCGCTGCTCCAAGAAGATAGCTAAACAGTACTCGTCGCAAGGAATTACCCAGGGTAACGCCAAAGCCTTTTTGTAGTGGCTCAACGAGAAATCGCCCGAAGTTATCTTGACTCTCAACACACTCAATACTAGGTATTACCAAGAGGGACAAACTACTACCTCCCCGTCAACTAAAATTATCGTGAGTAATATTCAACAATGGTTTTATCATCAAATTTAGCCCCGATGTCATCGGGGGTGGGCAGGGATGAAACCTGACCAACGAGCTTTTGCCTATCCAGACTCAACCAGTTTAAAACAGTCTTTGACTCTATAGTCTCAGCCAGCTGTTTATAATATTCAGTCTGGGTACTCTTCTCGTGCCAGCTAATGGTATCGCCTTCCTTAACCAGACAAGAAGGTATATCAGTCTTACGTCCGCTAAGCAAAATATGTCCGTGCTGAACTAACTGGCGAGCCTGAGCACGAGAATCAGCAAAGCCTAAACGATATACCACATTATCCAGCCGTCTCTCCAGCAGCACCAATAGATTCTCCCCGGTGATGCCCGATTGTCTCTCGGCGCTGGCAAAAATTCGCCGGAACTGCCTCTCCAGAATTCCATAAGTATGGCGGGCTTTCTGCTTTTCTTTCAACTGAAGACCGCGGTCGGAAAGTCGACGACGCCGACCGAGCTGCTGCCCCGGTGGTTTGGCTCGTCTCTCCAGCGCACACTTAGCACTGAGGCACCTGCTGCCTTTAAGCATTAACTTATCGCCGCTACGGCGACACAATCGACAAACTGCACCTGTATATCTTGCCATCTCTCTGTCCTCTACACCCGCCTTCTCTTGGGAGGGCGACAACCATTATGGGGGATGGGGGTTACATCCCTGATGCCAGTAATGTAAAGCCCCGAACCCTGTAGAGCACGAATAGCCGCCTCGCGCCCACTGCCCGGACCCTTAACATAAACCTCTACCTGACGCAAGCCGTGCTCCTTAGCTTTACGGACAGCATCCTGAGCCGCTAGCTGAGCTGCATAGGGAGTGCCCTTCCGTGAGCCCTTAAATCCAGCCGTACCCGAACTCCCCCAGGCGATGACATTCCCCTGAGGGTCGGTGAGGGTTACTATGGTATTGTTAAAAGTAGACTGAATATAGGCTTTCCCTGCCGGGATTGACTTGCGTTCCCGCCTTCTTGCTTTGGTTCGCTTCTTCTGTGGCATTCTATTCTCCTAACTAACTACACTTGGTTATTTCTTCGTCATACCACGCCGCTGTCCTCTACCAGCTACCGTTTTGCGAGGACCGCGCTTGGTGCGAGCATTGGTTCGCGTCCGCTGTCCTCTACTCGGCAAGCTATGACGATGTCTGGCACCCCGGTAACTACCAATCTCGATAAGACGTTTAATATTAAGGTCAACCCCTTTTCTAAGCTCACCCTCTACCCGGTACTCCCGGTCAATAATTTCACGAAGACGATTAACCTCTTCCTCGGTAAGGTCTTCCGTCTTAACATCAGGATTTATACCAGTCTGGTCTAGAATCTTCTGGCTCAAACTGGGTCCAATCCCATAGATATACTGTAACGAAATGCCAATGTGCTTATTTCTTGGTAAATCTACCCCGGCAATACGCGCCATCTATTTCCTCCTTACCCACATATGATTAGCCCTGTTTCTGCTTGTGCTTAGGGTTGGAGCAAATAACCCTGACCACACCCCGCCGCTTCACCACCTTGCACTTATCACATCTAACTTTAACTGAAGCTCTAACTTTCATAATAATATCCTGTTTATTTTAACCGGTAGGTAATCCTACCACGACTCAGGTCATAAGGGGAAAGCTCCAACAGTACCTTATCCCCGGGTAAGATTTTAATATAATGCAATCTTATCTTACCCGAAATGTGAGCCAGCACCTTATGCCCATTAGGCAACTCCACACGAAACATGGCATTAGGTAGCGGCTCCACTACCGTCCCCTCAACCTCAATAGCCTCCTTCTTAGACATATACCTCTTCTCTACACAATAGTAAGTACTTCTGGTTCGACATCAGTAATAGCAATGGTATGCTCAAAGTGTGCCGACAGACTGCCATCAGCAGTTAACACCGTCCAGTGGTCATCACCAAGTCGGGTCTGCCAGTCACCAAGATTAACCATAGGTTCCAGGGCAAGGGTCATGCCCTTCTTCAATACCGGACCCGTTCCCGGCAGACCAAAATTAGGTATCTGAGGTTCCTCGTGCATATCACGCCCGATGCCATGCCCGGTATACTCACGCACCACCGAATAGCCCCGTGACTCAGCATAATCCTGAATGGCAGCAGAAACATCTCCCAATCTTGCCCCAGGACGAGCCGCATTAATGCCAGCCTCTAAAGCACCTTTGGTAGCCTCCATTAGCTTCTTTGCCTTTGGTTTAATCTTGCCAACGCCTACCGTCACCGCAGCATCACCATGAAAACCACCAAAAATGGCGCCAAAGTCAAGGGATACAATATCACCTTCATTTAAGACTCTCTCCCCGGGAATCCCGTGCACTATCTCATCATTCACGGATACACAGAGATTAGCCGGAAAGCCCCGGTATCCCTTAAACGAAGGTTTAGCTCCCAGTCTCTCTACTTCCCTAGCCGTAATAATGTCCAACTCCTTGGTCTTCATTCCCGGTTTTATCTGCTTACTCAGTATTTTCAATATGGTTGCCACAATCCTGCCCGCTTGCCGCATAGTGGCAATCTCCCGTTCTGACTTAATAATTATACTCATTTCTGACTTGAATGAACAGGCTCTCCACGGAGGGCAGTCACTATTCTCTTCCCCACCTCGTCAACACTGCCCTCTCCATCTATATCCAACAATTTACCTGCCCGGGTATAATAATCAATAAGAGGGGCTGTCTCGGCAAAATAAACCTGCAGCCGTTTTTTAGCTGTTTTAACAGTATCATCAGGGCGCTGATACAGCTCACCACCGCACCGGTCACATTTGCCCCGAACCCTGGGCGGAGAATTCACCATATGGTATGGCGTCTGGCAATTACGACAAATCCAGCGCCCGCTCAATCGCCTCAGCAATTCCTCCTCGCCAACCTTGATATATACCACCTTATCTATTGTCTTACCCTGCCGGGCAAGAGTTTTATCCAGAGCCTCAGCCTGGTTGAGATTACGAGGAAACCCATCAAAAATTACCCCATGCTCACAGTCTGTAGCTGACATACGTTCCAGAACCATTTGCACTGTTATTTCGTCAGGAACCAGCGCCCCCTTCTCCATATAAGCCTTAGCCTTCATACCTAAAGCTGTCCCCTGCTCCAGTGCCTGCCGGAACAGGTCACCGGAAGCAATATATGCCAAGTTAAGCTCCTGTGCTATAGAAGCTGCCTGTGTTCCTTTGCCTGCCCCTGGGGCGCCCAGAAAGATAATATGCACTCTTTACTTTACTCCTATTTGATAAAGCCTTCGTAGCGGCGCAATACCAACTGCGCCTCCATCTGCTTCATAGTATCCAAGACAACACCAACCACAATAAGCATACCCATACTGGACAGCTGTAGCACCTGAACATTGGTAATCTCCCGAGCCACAAAGGGCATTGCCGCCACCAAACCAAGGAAGATAGCCCCTGCCCAGGTAATATGCCTGATAACTCCGTTAAGGTAATCAGCGGTATTCTTCCCCGGTCTAATCCCAGGAACAAACCCGCCCTGTTGTTGCAGGGTACCGGGCAAATTCTGCTGCTCAAAAATTATCATGGTATAGAAGAAGGCAAAAGCCACTGTCAGCAGAAAATATGCTCCCCAGTAAAATAAGCCCATAGGCAACGCCGCACTGGGGTCAAATAGACGCATAATAAAATCAGCTATGTTAGGATCAGCGGGATTGGCAAAATAGCTGGCGACAACGCCGGGAAAGACCACCAGCGACATAGCAAAGATAAGGGGTATCATCCCGGCGGTGTTTACTCGCAGCGGGATATAGGTTGAGCCTGCCTGCCGATACATACGACCGCTGCGGAATACACTGCGGGCATATTGAACCGGAATGCGCCGGTGGGCTTCAGTAAAGATGACAATAAAGACAGCCGTGGCTAAAGCAATGAGCACATAAAGGGCTAAGCCGCCAAACTGTCCTTTAGCCAGAAAGCCCTGACCAATCATTGTCGGTATACCAGCGACAATACCACCAAAGATTATTATAGATATGCCGTTACCAATGCCATATTCAGTAATAAGCTCACCTAACCAGATGAGGAATATAGTGCCAGCTATCATTGATAGCACCATAGCTGCCGTAGCCAAAGGGTCAGCACTAAGGACAACGCCCTCACGCTGTAGATAGATTAGCTGCCCATAGCCCTGAAGACCAGCTAACGGTACGGTGAGCCAGTGGGTAATCAGATTAATCTTATTCCTGCCCGCCTCTCCTTCCCGGGAAAGTGCCTGCAGCCGTGGGATAACGGGTACCATTAGCTGCATAACAATCGATGCCGTGATATAGGGATAAACCCCCATAGCCGCCACGCTGAAATACTTCATGGCACCGCCACTGAACAGGTCAAGCATACCCAGCAGGGCGTTACGCTCAAACAGCGCCGCCAGGGCATCGGGGTCCACCCCGGGTAGAGGCACATGAGCCACAAAACGGAAAACTACCAGAACGCCCAGAGTAATAAGAATCCGCCGCCTTAAGTCAGGTAAGCTAAAGGCGTCAATCATTGCCTGTAGAAGTCTGGGTCTAGCCTGTCTCGGGCTCACTATCCAATCTCCTCCACCGTGCCTCCGGCTGCTTCAATCTTGGCTTTAGCCGCTGCGGAAAACCTGTTCGCCTTTACCGAGAGGGAACGATTAATATCTCCCCCAGCCAGAATCTTGATCGGGTTCCGTAATGATTTTACCACCCTGGCTGCTACCAAACTCTCCGGAGTTATTTCGCTCCCGGGCTCAAACTTATTAAGCCTGCCCACACTAACCACACAATACTCTTTCCGGAAAATATTGGTAAAGCCGCGCTTCTGGGGTAAGCGTTGGATTAGAGGCAACTGCCCCCCTTCAAAGCCGGGTTTTGTCCTGAATCCAGAACGGGATTTCTGTCCTTTACAGCCCCGCCCAGAATAGGTGCCGTGTCCGCTACCGTCTCCCCGTCCTACTCGCTTTCTCTTTCTCTTAGAACCGGGAGCCGGGGAGAGCTCATCCTGTCTCACCAGTTTTCTCCTCCACCTTAATCAAATGCTTCACTTTATTAATCATACCCCGAATTGCCATGGTATCATCATGAGTTATGCTCTGATGCAGCCGATGAAAACCGAGAGCCTTCAAGGTTCTTTTCTGAACCTCAGCATAGCCAATGCCACTTTTAACCCAGGTTATGCACAGCTTAGCCACCAGCCACTTCCTCCTCCACCTTAAGCCCTGGCTTGCGCCTGGCTAGCGCCTCCTTTGGGTTTCTAAGCTGGCTAAGGGCAAGCATTGTCGCCTTAGCCACGTTAATACGATTGGCACTACCCAGAGATTTAGTCAGGATATCCTTAATTCCGGCGGCCTCAAGCACAGCTCGGATACTGCCACCGGCAATGATGCCTACCCCTGGCGCTGCTGGTTTTAATAACACCTTGGCGGCGCCAAATCTAACCAGCATTTCGTGAGGAATAGTATTCCCACTCAGGAGCACTTTAATCAGACTCTTTCTGGCAATGGCTCCGCCTTTATTAATGGCTGCCGGCACCTCATTCGCCTTACCCACACCAATGCCAACATGCCCATCACCATCCCCGGTAACTACCAGGGCGCTAAAGCTGAGCCGCTTCCCCCCCTTTACCACTTTAGCCACACGATTGATATAAACTAGCTTATCATTTAACGACAGTTCAGTTGGGTCTATCTTACTTATCGGTCCTTTCACCTAATTTAGAACCTTCCTTATCAAAATTTTAATCCTGCCTGCCGGGCGGATTCAGCTAAAGCTTTAACTCTGCCGTGGTATTTATATCCACCCCGGTCAAAGACCACCTGTTTTATCCCCTTATCCAGAGCGCGCTTCGCTACCAGAGCACCAACAAGCTCGGCCTGATTTTTCTTTACCTTGCCATCTAGCTCGCCTTTAACCTCAGGCTCCAGGGTTGATGCCGCGACCAAGGTATGTCCCTGTGAATCATCAATCACCTGGGCATAAATATTATTCAGGCTGCGAAAGACACTTAACCGGGGGCTTGAGCTAGTGCCTGCCACCTTGGTTCTAATCCGGGCATGCCTGTGATAACGACCTAATCTTACCTTATCCTTTATCACTATTTCCCCTTACCTATCACCTTACCTGCTTTACCTGCCTTAAGGCGCACTTGCTCGCCAACATATCGGATACCCTTACCTTTATAGGCATCAGGGCGACGAATAGCTCGGATTTCCGCCGCCATCTCACCAACCACATCCTTCTCAATTCCGCTAACCTTGATGCGATTGCTCCCCTCAACCGACAGAGATATACCCGGTAAGGGTGATACCTCCACCGGATGGGAATATCCAACACGGATTACCAGCTTATCTCCTGCCTTCTCGGCTCGATAACCCACACCCACTATTTCCAGATTCTTCTCAAAACCACTGGCTACCCCTTCCACCATATTAGCCAGAAGGCTTCGTGTCAGTCCGTGCAGGGAACGGTGCTGACGACTATCACTGGGTCTTGATACCGTGAGGGTATTATTATCCAGAGTAATAGCCATATCCGGGTTAAAATGACGGTAAAGCTCACCCTTAGCTCCGGCTACGGTGACCTCACTCTGGTCAATTTTTACGGACACACCTTGTGGTACTGTTATCGGCATCCGACCTATCCTAGACATCTATATCTCTCCAACTTCGTCTTACCATACATAGCATAAAAGCTCGCCGCCAATCCCACGCTGCCAGGCCTGGTGTCCCGTCATCACACCCTGGGATGTGGAAACAATAGCCACACCCAAGCCCCCGTAAACCCGGGGAACTTCCTTTCGCTGAACATGCACCCTTAACCCGGGCTTGCTTACCCGCTCCAACCCGGAAAGGATTGGCTGATTTTTATCATCGTATTTGAGATGGATTTTAATCATTCGGTATGGCTTGGCTTTGAGCACCTCATAATCAGTAATAAAACCCTCGTCTTTAAGGACACCAGCAATTGACAGCTTTGTCCTTGAGGTGGGTATCAATACCGAATCATGCCTGGCCATAATGGCATTGCGTATCCGGGTCAGCATATCTGCTATTGGATCAGAAATAGTCACTGTTAACCCCTTACTTTATACTCCTTTTATCGTATTTTTAGCTACCAGCTCGATTTCCGCGTTCCGGGAATCTGACCGGCAAGAGCCAGCTTGCGAAAACAAATGCGACATAGACCGAATTTGCGAATGTAGGCGTGAGGTCGACCGCACAAGTGGCACCGATTATGCTGCTGTACTTTATATTTAGCAGGACGTTCCGACTTTACAATCTTTGACCTTTTAGCCATTTATCCTCCGCTCAATCCTTTTGAAACGGCACACCCAGTGCCTCCAGTAGATTTCTAGCCTCTTCATCTGTCTCCGCGGTGGTAACGATTGATACCTCTAGCCCCCGCGCCTTGTCTATCTTATCATAGTCTATCTCAGGAAAGATAACCTGCTCCTTAACCCCCAAGGTGTAGTTACCCCGCCCATCAAAGGAGTTTTGGGAAACCCCCTGAAACTCACGCATACGGGGTAAGGCAGCATTGACCAGTTTATCCAAAAAGTCATACATGCGTTCTCCGCGCAGGGTTACCATTAACCCAATGGGCATCCCTGACCTCAGCTTGAAGGCAGCGATAGACCTCTTGGCTCGGGTGGTTACCGGGTGCTGCCCCGAAATAGTAGCCAAGTCCCGTTCGGCCGCTTCCAGGGCTTTAACATTCTGAGTTGCCTCACCCATGCCAATATTGAGCACCACCTTATCCAGGCGCGGTACCTGCATTACATTTTCATAGCCTCCAGACTTCACCAGCTGGGGGATAATCTCTGTCTTATATCTTTCCCTGAGTCGTGACATTTAATCAATTATCTCGCCGCAGGAGCGACAAACTCGAACCTTTCTTCCATCGGTTAATATTTGAAAGCCAATCCGGGTGGGGTGATTACACCGGCTGCACAGCAGCATGACATCGGACACCTGAATCGGTGCCTCACGCTCTATTATACCTGCCTGCCTGACACCCTTGGTGGCTCTGGTATGCCTTTTGATAAAGTTGATACCTTCAACCAATAACCGTTCATCTTTAGGGTAAGCAAAGCGCACCTTGCCCTTTTTGCCTCTGTCCTTACCAGCAATGACCAGCACGGTATCGTTCTTTCTAATCTTCATAGCTTGACTGCCTCATAATACCTCAGGTGCTAATGATATAATCTTGGTAAAATTTTTATCCCTCAACTCTCGAGCCACCGGTCCAAATATCCTGGTTCCCTTAGGGTTATTCTTATCAGTAAGAATTACGGCAGCATTTTCGTCAAACCTGATATAAGAACCATCAGGACGCCGGAATGGTTGAGCACAACGAACGATAACTGCCCGAACCACATCCCCCTTTTTCACTCCAGCGTTGGGGATAGCCCGCTTGACCGAGGCTACAATAACATCACCCACGCGCGCATATCTCCTCCCGGTACCACCCAGCACATTAATACACATAAGCTGCCGAGCACCGGTATTATCTGCCGCCTTGAGTCTAGTATATGTTTGAATCATCTTAACTCTATCCTAAAACCGATTTCAGGTTAATTCTTCAGGCTGAACCTCCACCACCTCTCGCCTGGTTATTATCTCAGCCACTCGCCAGCATTTCTCCCGTGACAGGGGACGGGTTTCTATAATTCTGACTATATCCCCCAGCTTACACTCATTATTTCCATCATGAGCCTTGTATCTAACCACTCGCTTAATAGTTTTATGGTAGAGTGGGTGGCGTTTGGGGGTTTCCACTGCCACCACTACCGTCTTATCCATCTTATTACTTACCACACGACCAAGCCTGATTTTGCGCTTACTTTCCATAGTCTTAAACCTGCCTTATACCCAGCTCCTTCTCCCTCATTATGGTCTCGAGCAAGGCGATTTTCCTTTTAGTCACTCTAATCTGGCGGTGATTTACCAATTGCTTAGCCGCCAAGCGGAGACGGAGATTAAAAAACTCCTGGCGAGTTGCCTCCAGCTGTTTTGTCAATTCCTCAGTACTGAGAGCTCTAATTTCCGCTACCTTCAACTGGACTAACCCCCTATTACCGAACTACCAGCCGCAACCACACCGGTCTCCTTTACCACAAACCTGGTGGCTATGGGGAGTTTATATGAAGCAAGGCGCATCGCCTCTCGGGCTAGTTCCTCACCAACTCCACCTATTTCAAATATAATCCGGTCCGGTTTAACCACAGCTACCCAATGGTCGGGAGCACCCTTGCCCCCACCCATACGAGTCTCCGCCGGTTTCTTACTAACCGGTTTATCCGGGAAAACACGTATCCAGACATTGCCACCCCGGCGAAGGTGATGGGTAATGGCTCGCCGGGCAGACTCAATTTGTTGGCTGGTAACCCAGGCTGCCGCTAACGCCTGCAAACCAAAATCGCCAAAATTAATTACATTCCCCGCCTGGGCTCTACCCCGGCGGTGTCCTTTATGAGACTTCCGATATTTAACTCGTTTCGGTTGTAGCATCTTGCCCCTCTGATTCTACTGAAGTAGCCGCAGTATCGGCTGCCTTCTTCCTTCTCCTTACCGGCTTCTTGGGCTTCTCCTCTGCTTCCGCAGGGGGTGCCGTTTCTACAGCTTTTTCGGCTACCGGTTCAGCCACTTTTTTCACAGCTTTTTTCGCTGCCGGTTCAGCTGGCTTTTCTACTGCTGGCTCAACGACACCAGCAGGTTCTACGCTTACCGCCGCTTCAGCGGCTAACTCCGCAGGTGCTTCCTCAACTTCTTCTACCTTAGGTTCGGGAAGAATATCACCCTTATATATCCACACCTTTACTCCGATTCGACCGAGGGTAGTATGTGCTTCGGTAAAGCCATAATCAATATCTGCCCGCAGGGTATGCAGCGGCACCTGCCCTTCATGCATAATCTGAGTGCGAGCTATCTCAGCACCAGCCAGTCTACCAGCACAACAGACCCTTATTCCCTTAGCCCCAGCCTGAATAGTACGGAAAATTGCCTGTTTCATAGCCCGACGATAAGCAATGCGGCGTTCAATCTGATCCGCTATTGCCCTGGCTACCAGAAAAGCGTCAAGCTCAGGCTGCCGAACCTCCTGAATATTCAATCGAATCTTCTTCCCAATGAGGCCCTCAAGGTAAGACCTCACTTCGTCAACTCGCTGTCCTCCCCGTCCGATAACAACACCAGGTCGAGAGGTGTTGATGGTTATCGACACCTCATTTGTCTGGCGGTCAATCTGAACCAGTGAAACGCCAGCATCAACATACTTGGACCAGATAGCCCGGCGAAGCTTCAGGTCTTCTTCCAAAAAAGCAGCGTACTGCTTGTCAGCGTACCACTTCGCCTGCCAATCACGGATAACCCCAATTCTAAAACCTGTAGGATGAACCTTATGTCCCATTTAACCTTCCTGCTCAGCAACAATAACTGTAATATGGCTAGAACGCTTAAGGATAGGTCCTACTCGCGACCTAGCCCGTGGACGATGCCGCTTTAGAGTTTGTGCCTCATCGGCAAAGATACTAACAATCTTTAAATCGGAAGGAGACATCTGAAAATTGTTGTCAGCATTAGCTGCCGCTGATTTCACCACCTTAGCGACCACCCGGGCTGCCGGTGACGGGGCAAATTTAAGAATGGTTAACGCTTCGTCCACCCTTTTGCCGCGCACCATGTCCACCCACGGACGCACCTTGCGAGGTGATATACCAGTATCTTTAGCTACCGCACTCACTTCCATGCTATACCCTGTTTAAACCTGCCTTCCCTTTCTTACCGGAACGGTTCTTTCTATCCTAGTGGTATGTCCCCTGAAGGTCCGAGTTAAGGCGAACTCACCTAATTTATGTCCTACCATATTCTCGGTAATAAAGATGGGCACATGCCTTCTGCCATCGTGCACCCCAATAGTAAGCCCCACCATCTGAGGCAGAATAGTAGATGCGCGTGACCAGGTTTTTATCACCGCCTTCTGACCGGAGCGGTTAAGCATCTCTACCTTTTTCAGCAGTTTAGCATCAATGGCTGGTCCCTTCTTAATCGACCTTGACATCTTGACTACTTCCCCCTGCGCTTAACAATCATTTTATCTGAAGCCTTTGCCTTGCGAGTTTTATAGCCTAACGCTGGCTTTCCCCACGGCGTTTTAGGCCCGGGCATACCTATCGGTGATCTACCTTCGCCACCACCATGAGGATGGTCACGGGGGCTCATCGCCGAACCCCTCACTGTAGGTCGCCAGCCCATCCACCGTTTGCGACCGGCTTTACCCAGATTAATATTCTGATGGTCAACATTTCCTATCTGACCAATGGTAGCCAGACAATCGCTGCGGAATCGCCGCACTTCACTGGAGGGTAATCTAACCAGAACGCTCTCACCCTCTTTAGTCATCAACTGAGCGCTGTTCCCGGCACTCCGCACCAATCGCCCTCCTCTTCCCCTCTCCAGCTCAATATTATGGATTGGGGTGCCGCTGGGGATTAATCTCATGGGTAAACAATTCCCCGGCTTTATTTCAGCATCATCGCCTGACTTTACCGTATCCCCAACGTTAAGTTCCAAAGGAGCCAGGATATAACGTTTCTCACCATCAGCATAATAAATTAAGGCAATCCGCGCCGAACGGTTGGGGTCATACTCAATAGACACCACTCTGCCCGGAACACCAATCTTATCCCGCTTAAAGTCGATTACACGAAGCATCCGCTTCGCTCCGCCGCCCCGATGGCGAACAGTTATCCTCCCCTGATTATTACGTCCCGCCCTCTTCCTGATAGGCAGCAGCAGTGATTTTTCCGGCTTACCTCTGGTTATTTCCTCAAAGGTAGCGCCGGTCATACCACGTCTGCCGGGAGAAGTGGGACGATATTCCTTTAATGCCATCGTTTAAACACCTTCAAATAGTTCAATCTTATTCCCTGGCTTGAGGGTAACAACCGCCTTTTTCCAGGACTGAGTTTGCACCACCCGCCTACCTATCCGGCGCGTTTTACCGGGCACCCTCATTATATTAACTGCAAGCACCTTGACATTAAACGCCTTTTCCACTGCCTGTTTGATCTGATGTTTATCAGCCTCACTGGCTACCACAAAGGAATATTTACCCTGGGCGTGAAGCCCGGTACTTTTCTCAGTTATTGATGGATAGCGTAATACTTCGTAAAGATGCACTGTTTCCCCCTAGGACAAACTCTCTCCCCACAGTTTTTCCACGGTCTGCACCCCAGCTACGGGCATCAACAACCTCTTATAGGTAAGGAGGTCTGCCACATTGAGTAGATTTGCGGGCACAGTCTTAATCTCCGGTAAGTTACGTGCTGATTTAATTACACTTGGCTCAGAGGTAGCGATAAGGGCAGAAGAATCCACCCCCATTACCGTCAGAATCCGCTCCATTTCCTTAGTTTGAGGCTCATCAAGCTTAAGCTGGTCTAAAACCACCAATTCGCCATCCCTGGCCTTAGCTGATAGAATACATCTTATCGCCAGCCGACGCATCTTTTTGGGCATTGCCTGCCGGTAGCTCCTCGGCTTGGGACCGAAAATAACCCCACCTCCCCGCCGCAGTGGTGATTTTCTGCTGCCAGCCCGGGCCTGACCGGTGTGCTTCTGGCGGAATAGCTTTGCCTTACTACCGGCAACCTCACCCCGAGTCTTGGTGCTGGCTGTTCCCTGACGGGCATTTGCCTGCTGCCTTACCATTGCCTGATGCACCACTGCTTCATTAAACGGCACGGCAAAAACCTGGTCGCTTATGTCAATATGCTTCACTACCTCGCCATCAATATTATGAACTGGAATCCGCACTTTCCTTCTCCGTTTTACCCGATTTCCTGATTAACAGTAGCCCATTCTTAGCCCCGGGCACAGCCCCCCTAACCAGAAGGAGATTGCGCTCAGGATTAGCTTTAAACACCGTTAAGTGACGTACCGTCACTCTATTATCTCCCATATGTCCTGCCATACGCATCCCTTTAAGCACCCTGCCCGGAGAGGCACTAGCCCCTATGGAACCGGGGGCACGGTGCCGGTCAGACTGCCCGTGTGTCTTGGGACCACCGGCAAAACCATATCGTTTGACCACGCCAGCAAAGCCTTTACCTTTGGACAACCCGGTAATCTCAACCAAGTCGCCTTCCTTAAATAGGCTGACATCAACTTGCTGTCCTAGTTCAACGGCTTCCATATCATCTATTCTAAATTCACGCAGGTATTTAAACTGACCCAGCTCCTTGAGATGTCCCCGCTGGGAAGACTTAAGCCGTTTGGCCTCACCAAATCCAAGCTGAACGGCATTATATCCTTCTTTAGCCACAGTTTTAACCTGGATTACAATGCACGGTCCAGCTTCAATAGCGGTTACCGCTTCTGCTTCGCCGTTATCACTAAACACCTGGGTCATACCTATTTTTCTACCGATAATACCGGGTACCATTCTTTGTGCCATCCTATCATTGGTTACAACTTGATATCTATATCAACCCCTGAGGGTAAGTTAAGATTAGCTAAAGAGTCTATCGTCTTAGAAGTCGTCTCTACGATATCAATAAGACGCTTATGGGTTCGGATTTCAAACTGCTCCTGCGAGTCCTTATCTATAAACGGGGAGCGAATAACACTGAACTTCTTAATACGGGTAGGCAACGGTACCGGTCCAGAAACAACGGCACCAGTACGCTCCACCGCAGCTACAATCTGCTCAGCAGATTGGTCAAGTATCTTATGGTCGTAACTCTTTAGCTTGATACGAATCTTCTGTTTCGGCATACTAAATTACCTTCCCCCTGTAGCTTTAATCTTGTCTGCCTGTTGAGCCGGTAGCTCCTGGTAGCGATAAAATTCCATAGAATGGTTGGCTCTACCCTGAGTTAGTGACCGGAGAGCAGTGGCATAGCCAAAGGTTTCAGCTAAGGGAATAAAGGAATGAATGATGCATGATTCACCCTGTGTCTCAATAGCTTCAATTTGTCCTCGTCGCGAGTTGAGGTTACCTATTATATCACCAAGAAACTGTTTTGGAGAAACCACTTCCAGCTTCATAACAGGCTCAAGGAGTACAGGCTTGGCTTTCATAACGCCATTCTTTAGTGCCATTGAGCCAGCCATTCTAAAGGCTAGCTCTGAAGAATCAACCTCATGATAGCTACCATCGTAAAGGGTTGTTTTAATATCGACCACAGGGTAGCCAGCCAATACTCCGGTCTGCATGGCTTCTTTAATGCCGTTCTCAACCGCCGGGATATACTGCTTGGGCAGGACTCCACCTTTAATTTCGTCTATAAATTGAAAACCACTACCACGTTCCCCGGGCTCAAATTCAACCCAGACACGACCATACTGCCCATGTCCACCGCTTTGTCGAACAAACTTCCCTTCAACCCGCACCGGTACAGTGATGGTCTCCTTAAAGGCAACCTGCGGCTTACCCACCTTCGCCTCCACCCTGAATTCACTAACTAATCTACGTATAATGACTTCTAGGTGGAGTTCCCCCATTCCTGAGATAAGAGTTTGCCCCGTCTCCTCGTTAAATTTCACCTTAAAAGTGGGGTCCTCCTCAGCCAACCGCTGCAGGGCCTCGCTCAGTTTATCCTGGTCAGCCCTGGTTTTAGGTTCGATAGCAATAGAGAGCACCGGCTCAGGGAAGCGAATAGATTCAAGGCGCACCGGCTGCGAATAATGGCACAGTGTATCACCGGTAAGAGTATCCTTAAGACCCAAGGTAGCAGCAATAGCGCCGGTGTCTACCTCAGCTATCTCTTCACGCCGATTGGCATGCATTAGTAGCAGCCGCCCGATGCGTTCCCTCTTGCCTCGATTTGAATTAAATACCTGAGCCCCCACTTTCACCTTGCCTGAATACACCCTGAAATAGACCAAACGGCCCATGAATGGGTCGGTAACTACCTTAAAGGCTAAAGCTAAAAAGGGAGCATCATCTTTGGCGGGACGAGTAACCTTGCTCCCTGACCTGGCGTCAATGGCTGGTACTGGTGGCATATCCAATGGGGAGGGAAGATAGTCTCTAATACTATCAAGTAATAGTTGAATGCCTTTATTTTTCAGGGCACTACCACATAGAATAGGCACTCCTTTGTTAGCCAGGGTTACCCTTCTCAGGGCTAGCCTTAGCTCAGCAGGAGTAATATCCCTGCCATCAAGATAAGCCGCCAGAATCTGGTCATCAATTTCAGCTAATTTTTCAATTAGTGCCTGACGGAATTTACTACACGTTTCCTTCTCTGCATCAGGAATAGCTACTTCTTGCAGTTCTGAGTCAGGGCTACTGCTGGAGTGCCACATCTTATTCTCCACCAGGTCAATGACACCATCAAATGAGGCTTCACTACCCAGGGGTAATTGTATCGGCAGAGGTTTAGCCTCCAGCCGCTGCTCAATCATTAACAAGGTACGATTGAAGTTGGCACCAACCCGGTCCATCTTATTAATGAAGCAAATCCTGGGCACTTTATATCTGTCTGCCTGCCGCCACACTGCCTCTGATTGAGCTTCCACCCCAGCCACCGCATCAAAAACCACCACCCCACCATCCAGCACCCTGAGGCTGCGTTCAACTTCAGCAGTAAAATCTACGTGCCCGGGGGTATCAATAATATTGATGCGATGCTCCTGCCAGTAACAGGTGGTAGCCGCCGCCGTAATGGTAATGCCGCGCTCCTTTTCCTGCTCCATCCAGTCCATCACTGCCGTCCCTTCGTCCACCTCACCAATCTTGTAAGTACAACCAGTACAATACAGTATTCTTTCGGTGACGGTGGTCTTACCGGCATCAATGTGAGCAATAATAGCTATATTTCGTATACGTTCTAATGGGAAACTTCTAGGCATAAATAACCCCTCACCATCTATAGTGGGCAAAGGCTCTATTGGCTTCAGCCATGCGGTGAGTGTCCTCACGCTTTTTAATAGTTGCCCCCTCCCCTTTTGAGGCATCCATAAGTTCAGCCGCCAGTTTCTCGGCCATAGATTTGCCGGCTCTGGCTCTGGCTGATTTTGCCAGCCAGCGTAGCGCCAGAGAAAAGCTGCGCTCAGGTCGAACCTCCACCGGTACCTGATAGGTGGCACCCCCAACCCGTCGCGGCTTAACCTCAAGCAGAGGTGCGGCATTCCTTACCGCCTTTTCTAGAATGCTAACTGGCTCTTTGGACTCCTTCTGTTCCATAATCTGTAAAGCACCATATACTATTTTCTCGGCAGTGCTTTTTTTGCCGCATATCATTAATCTATTAATCACCCTGGCTACAGTATCATTGTTATATTTAGCATCAGGGGATATCTCTCTTTTTAGAGCTCGAGCTCGTCTTGGCATCTTACTCCTTTAATTCAAGCACTCTCCACCGTAGCTTTAGCTTGTTTAGTACCATACTTACTGCGTCCCTGACAGCGGTTAGCCACACCGCTGGTATCCAGCGCTCCTCGGACGATGTGATAGCGGACACCAGGCAAATCTTTTACCCGCCCGCCGCGAATCAAAACCACCGAGTGTTCCTGTAGCTCATGCCCCTCACCGGGAATATAAGCAGTTACCTCAATACCATTAGTCAGCCTTACCCTGGCTATTTTGCGCAACGCCGAATTGGGCTTCTTGGGGGTAGTCGTTTTAACCTGAATGCAGACACCTCGCTTCTGCGGAGAACCCTTCCCCTGTACCACCCTATTCTTCAACGCATTATAGGTAAACCCCAGTGCCGGCGACTTGGTTTTCTTGATAACCCTCTTACGCCCTTTTCGAACAAGTTGATTAATTGTAGGCATCCTTATCCTCCCAATCACACAAGTTAAATGGATGAGCCTGAACTCATCCATTTAATCATAATCATAGACTGAACCTGAGTTCAATCTTCTAACTACCAACTGAGCCAGTAAATACTAGATGTTAAGTTTATCATAGCTAAATGCTAATTGTCAACAAATTGACATGACCTTAATCTTTCTCTTAGAATTTCATTCGTATCCCTGTATGGTATGAAGAGTTTCTTAGAAGTGGTAACCTATGATGAGCAGGAACATTTTAAAGGCGTAGACCTTGCGCCTAAAATAGGTGCCGACAGCCTAATTGAAGCCATTAAAATTGCGGCCAAGTTAGCCAATAAGAGGTGATTCCATTGCTAAATAATAAAGTGATAGTTCGCGCTCCAGCATCAACCAGCAACCTGGGACCAGGCTACGATGTGTTTGGACTTGCCCTGGATGTAATGCATGATATCGTGGAAATTCAGCCCATTGACAAAAAGGACATCATTATTGAGATGGAAGGGGTCGAGGCAGATACCATCTCCACCGAACCTGAAATGAATACTGCCGGGAGAACGGCGCTGGAATTCCAAAGACGCTTTGACACTTGTGGATTTAAAATTAAGGTTAAAAAGGGAATACCTCCAGCATCCGGTCTTGGCAGTACTGGAGCCACTGCGGCGGCAACAGCGGTGGCTATAAATCACCTTCTCGGTTTGAAACTGGATAAATTAAGAGTAACCGAAATAGCAATGCAAGGCGAGATGAATCCTCATGCTGATAATGTTGCCCCTTCAATATACGGAGGCTTCATCATCGTCAGCTCTTACCACCCCTTAGAAATCTATGCCTTCCCACCGCCAACAGAGTTAGAATTTGCTCTAGCCATTCCCAGGAGTATCAAAAAAACAACCAGAAAAGCCAGAGAAATCCTGCCCGAGAAGATAGAGCTGCCCAAAGTCATTCATAATCTAGGGTCAGCATCAGTTGTAGTTGCCGGCTTGCTCCTTTCCGACGCCGAGTTAATCGGCAAAGGAATGCTTGGCGACCAGATTGTAGAACCGGTTAGAGCGCCTCTCTACACAGGATACCTGAACGCCAAGAAAGCTGCCATGGAATCCGGGGCTTTGGGAGCAACTTTAAGCGGGGCTGGTCCAACCATAATAGCCATTGTCAAGCGAGAAAAGGCTAACCCATCCGAGGTAGCCAAAGCTATGAAAGAGGCTTTCCAAGCCGAAGGAATAGAATGTGACGGGTATGTTTCCCGACCAACGACCGGAGCCGAGATAATTAAAAGCCACGATAAAACTGGGTAGGATTTAAATTTGGTTCAGCGCTCTTTTAAAAAATGTCTCAGACATTTTTGGGGGAGCTGAGGGGCTGTAGACTGGTTACTGGTGATGAGGAACAGGATATACTAATAACCACAGTGGAATACTTGAAGTAAAGGGGTAAAGGATGAGCAATAAAATGGCAAAAAGACACCGTTACGCCGAAGCGAGGAAGGATTTTTCTATTTACGAAGTAGGTTTTAACATAACTACCAATGGTGGGCCTTGGTTGACAGTTCCCGAACTCCTCTTTGAGAAGAAGGGGTTGATTCCGGTGTTGCAGGAGTTGCTCGCGTCCTACCCAAAACCCACAGAGTAACTCTGACTGATCTAGCAATGCTTATTAGTCAGTTGAAATCACATCGTAAATGTCTATGTTCTTGTTCTATGAAGGCAGAATTTATGGAGTTGTTAATCACGGGAATAACCGCCGGCATAGCTGGAATCGATACTATTCATTTCTCGGAGAATGGCCTTGTACCTGATATTTCATAAGGCCAGGCAGCAATACTGCCATCCATGAATTTGATGTTCCTGAAGCCAGCACCATCAAGTATCCGCTGCGCTTGATAGGCACGTACGCTTGTCTGGCAAAAGGTTACTATCTCTACATCCTGAGGAAGCTCGTCTAGCCTAGCTCGAAGCTCTCTTAGAGGTATCAACCTAGCCTGTCGTGCTTCTATGCGATAGGTTTCCCATTCACCTGGCGAGCGGACATCCAAGAAAATGAAATCGTCTCTGCTGCCAAGCTTATTTTTGACCTCCATGGGAGTTAACGCTCTGGCATAACCTGATTGCTTATTGCGAATGACGTTGGCCGCATTGTGCAACGGATCCATAGCACTGTTATACGGTGGTGCATAAGCCAGGTCTAAATCGGCTAGATCATCGGCGGTAGCACTAAACGTTAAAGCAGTAGCCAGCACATCAATCCGTTTTGCGGTATCGCCAGGTCCTATTACTTGTCCACCTAACAGCCTACCATTAGATTTTTGAGCAACAAGCTTGACCAGAATCTCTTTGCTGTTTGGATAATAGGTAGCATGTTCATATTCTGGAACAAGACAAGTTATTACATCGTAGCCTGCTCCTCGTGCATGTAACTCGCTAAGGCCGACCCGCGCCACATTATAGTCAAATACTTTTACAATAGTAGTGGCCAGCACACCGGGAAAGGTTTCACAACCACCAGTCACGTTCGTTCCAATCACCCTACCATGCTTGTTGGCTGTAGACCCCAGAGGAGCAAGTATTTTCTGATGGGTAATCCGATTGACATTCTCCACACAGTCTCCACCAGCATAGATATCCGGGTCGCTTGTCTGAAGGTACTGGTTAACGGAAATGCCTTTCATAGACCCAATAGTCAGGCCAGCATCTTGGGCCAGGCTCACATTTGGCCTGGTACCAAGAGCCAGCAGCACCAGACTGGCTTCAAGTTTCGTACCTTCAGTAATAACCTTGTGCACCCAACCATTCCCATCATCCTCAAACCCAATGACACGCTGCCCGAGTAGTAAGTTTAAACCCTTATCTCGCAAATGTCTCTCAATATAGGCAGCAACCTCGAAATCAAGGAGTGTTGGTAACACCCAGTCCATGGCCTCAACCACAGTGACCTCCAGCCCTCGTGAAACAAGTGCCTCAGCCATCTCCATACCGATCAGACCAGCACCAATAATGATTGCCTTCTTAATTTCACGTAGTGAGATTAAATTCCGAATAGCATTCGCATCCTCGATTCTGGTTAGGGTGAAGATGCCGCCGAGATTCCTTCCCTCCAAATCTGGTACTACAGGTATGCTGCCTGTCGCCAATACGAGCTTATCATACCCGACAGTAGAGACACGGTTCGTTTCTAAGTTAAGAATCTCAATCTTACGAGCTTCACGATCAATGGCTAAAGCCCTAGTATTGGTTAGCACTTCCATGTTCATTACATCCTTAAAGAAGTCATGCCCGCGCTCTACCAGAGTGTTTTCACTGTCAATTACCCCCGAGACGTAATACGGTAAGCCACAGGTTGCCGTCGATAGATTTTCCTCTTGCTCCACTATGGTTATTCGTGCTTGTGGATCGCATCGCCGCGCTCTAGCTCCAGCCTTCGGACCACAGGCTGTACCGCCGACGATAACTATATTATTTTGCCTCTCCATATCTACGCCTCCTAAATCTCAAAATTAACCAGGAATACTCGTGCCAAATGTAGTCGAGGGTCATGTCTTTCCGCAGGTACAGCACTCTTATACCGAGTTATTAAATAGTGCTGTTCAATCGTCGGTTTTGAGGGTTCCAAATTACATGATACTACCATCATAAGTTACGATTCAAACATACCTCTAGGCAATAGCGAAAGCTAAATTTTTCAATCGGCTAATGTTGGGGAGGAGGGATGATTGCACAGTTAAGTGAGATTTATTGTAAGGAAAGGAGAACTGATCCAGAGGTGCATTAGGTAATATCATTACCACTTGGTGGAGCTGAGGGGACTCGAACCCCTGACCTCCTCCGTGCCAAGGAGATGCCCTCCCGATTGAGCTACAACCCCCTTCCCTTAATATAAAGAAGGGGGTTAGGGAGATAGGTTGCTTAAAAACTTACTGTAATAACGATTGCCCATCATTATCATATGGATTATAATATTAGCCAAAACTGGCAGGAGATATTCTGATGAAAATAAGCGTTCTATCCCGAATAATTGGCATCATTTTTATCTTGACTATACTTCTTTCAGCATCATGCGCCGGCAAAGCCCCGGCGCCGGCACCCAAACCTAAAACCTATTCCTCACCACCACCGATGACCATTGATGTCAACAAGCAATACACCGCTACCGTAGAAACCGAGAAGGGGAAGATGGTCGTGGAGCTATTCGCCAAGGATGTCCCGGTAACAGTCAACAATTTTGTCTTCCTTGCCCGAGAGGGATTCTACGATGGCACCACCTTTCATCGGGTAAAACCGGGGTTTATGGCCCAGGGGGGAGACCCTACCGGCACGGGGAGGGGTAATCCCGGCTACAAATTTGATGATGAATTCACCGAGCACAAGCATGTTGCGGGAACACTATCAATGGCTAATGCCGGACCCAACACAAATGGTAGTCAATTTTTTATTACCTACACGCCTCAACACGGTCTTGATGGCAAACACACCGTTTTCGGTCAGCTAATAGAAGGAATGGATGTTCTACAAAAGCTGACACCTAGAGACCCGAGCCAAAATCCACAGTTTGAGGGTGATACTATAGTAAGAATAACTATAGAGGAAAGCTAATCTCACTTATACTGGCATACCCAGCATTCTCATCAGACCGCGCAGTCCCCAGAAGCCGGCATAGGCAACGGTCAGGCCCTTAATGGTCTTACCCGCCCAGCAGATAATGAAATACCTCTTTATGCCGAAGCGCAGTGCCCCGGCAGCCAGAGCGGCGGGATAGAAGAAGGGGTTGAGCACCGCCGACAGAGCAAACAGAATCAATGAGCCCCTGCGCTCCATCCAGTGCATCATCCGTGAGTAGACTGCCTGTATTTTACCGTGCCTTGAATACATAACCGGTGTCCCACCCCCATAGCCTGTCATGTAGATAGTCAATGCCCCCAGAGTTTCACCTAAACCGGCTGCTATACCAACGAAGACGGGGAATTTCATTACCCCACCCAGGGCGAATACTACTACCAGCATCGGCACCGGCACAATAATAGTGGCTCCCCCCAGTATGCTGATTAAAAAGGCACCGGTATAGCCATAAGCCTCAAACGCCCGGATGAACTCCCAAAACCAAATAACTGCCGTCGCCATAAGCAGGGTGGCTATTATCCCGACGAGACCCATAATATAGGCTCTCTTTTTTGAAGTTTCTGTTACCTTACGCTCCATCATTGAACATCCATAAAAATACCACAGTAGTGGGGCAAAGCGCAACTAATGAGATTGCTTATTCACCTCACCCCCTTAATCCCCCTCTCCTTATAAGGAGAGGGGGAAATAGTTTTGTAAGAGGGGCTAACGCCACTCTTAAACGCTCCGCTTTCTCAAGATAGATTCTAAATTCTAAATCCTGACTTCAAAGCCTCAAGGTTTGTTCTCTGGTTTTAGTAATTAGTGCTTTGAATTTGTTTAGGATTTCGTGCTTGGAGTTTAGAATTTTACTAAGGGCTTCGTCCCTCTCTTACCTGCACTCTCCCTTCCCTTGACAAAGGATAGGTTGCTAAATAACCTCCATCAGTGACAAGTGAATTATTGCAAACTCCTGGCAATCATGCGGTGGCTTTAGTTGCCGCCTTGGTGGTAAAGGTTAAGCCCTTATCACCAAGGTCAACAGCAATGGTATCTCCCTCTTTAAACCCTCCTTCAAGCAGTTTGGTTGACAGTGGATTCTCCACATAGCGTTCTATAGCCCGTCTCAGCGGGCGAGCTCCATACAGCGGGTCGTAACCTTCCTTAGCTAACCACGATTTGGCGTTCTCGGTCAACTCCACCCCCAGCTTACGCTCAGACAAACGCTTCTGCAGGTCTTGTGCCAGTAAATCAACAATACTTCTCAATTGTTCCTCGGTTAGCTCATGGAAGACTATAATCTCATCCAGACGATTAAGGAACTCGGGGCGGAAGGTCTTTTTTACCTCGCCCATCACCTTTTCCTTCATCTTCTCATAGCCCTGCTTCCGGGTTTTGGCTTCATCCTTCTGGGCAGCAAAACCAAGACCAGCCTCACGCCTGATGAGTTCCACACCGGTATTGCTGGTCATAATAACCACGGTGTTCTTAAAATCTACCGTCCGCCCGTGCCCATCGGTTAACCGTCCGTCATCAAGAACCTGGAGCAGGCTGTTAAATACCTCAGGATGGGCTTTTTCAATCTCATCCAGCAGGATTACCCGATAGGGACGCCGCCTTACTGCTTCAGTAAGTTGTCCTCCCTCTTCATAGCCAACATAGCCCGGCGGAGCGCCAATAAGACGCGATACCGTATGTTTCTCCTGGTACTCCGACATATCCAGGCGCACCATAGCGTTCTCATCATCAAACAAGAACTGGGCTAAAGTGCGAGCCAGCTCGGTCTTGCCAACACCGGTGGGACCGAGGAACATAAAGCTGCCTATGAGACGCTTCGGGTCTTTAAGACCGGCTCGGCTTCTCCTGATAGCCTCACAGATAGCTGCCACCGCCTCTTCCTGATTTACCAGTCTCTCGTGAATCCGCTCCTCCATATTAAGCAGCTTCTCCGCTTCACCCTCCAGCATCTGGGACACCGGGATGCCTGTCCACTTGGAGATTAGCTGGGCAATTTCTTCCTCATCCACCACGCTATCAATTTTCTCCCGCTTAAGCCAATCGCTCTTCGCCCGGTTATACTCTTCCTCCAGACGCAACCTTTCACTTTTGAGTTGAGCGGCACGTTCATAATCCTGCCGCTGTGAGACAGCCTCCTCCTCGTTGGTCAATTGTTTGAGCCACTGTTCCAGTGACTTGACCTCCGGGGGTGCGCTCTCGGTGTCAATGCGCAACTTGCTGGCAGCCTCATCAATAAGGTCAATAGCCTTATCCGGTAAATATCTATCAGAAATATACCGCTTGCTCAGTTTAGCTGCTGCCTCCAGTGCCTGGTCACTGATTTTAATCTTGTGGTGGGCTTCATACCGGGGACGAAGTCCACGAAGCATCTCAATAGTATTCTCAACACTGGGTTCGCCAACAAACACTGGTTGGAGGCGTCGCTCCAGGGCCCTGTCCTTTTCAATAAACTTGCGGTAGTCATCCAGAGTAGTGGCGCCAACAGTCTGTAACTCTCCATGAGCCAGAGCTGGCTTGAGCATATTTCCGGCATCAATAGCCCCCTCAGCCGCCCCAGCCCCAACTACATTGTGAATCTCGTCAATGAACAATATAACCTCGCCCTGGGACTGGCGAACCTCATCCATTACTGCTTTAAGTCGCTCTTCAAACTCGCCGCGGAATTTGCTCCCGGCAACCAGAGCTCCCATATCCAGAGCCACCACCTTGCGCCCTTTAAGAGAATCGGGAACATCGTCAGCGGCTATCTTTTGAGCCAGCCCCTCGGCGATAGCTGTTTTGCCGACTCCGGCATCGCCGATAATCACCGGATTATTTTTGGTGCGCCGGCTAAGTATCTGCATCACCCGCTTAATCTCATCCTCCCGGCCGATAACCGGGTCAAGCCTATCCTGACGGGCTAACTCAGTGAGGTCTCGACCATATTTGGCTAGAGAGCGGTATTTGCTTTCCGCCCTGGCATCAGTAACCCGGTGCCCGCCGCGAATGTCCTGAAGCGCCCGATATATCTTCTCCTGGTCAACACCAAAGCGGTGTAGAATCTTGGCCGTTTCACCCTTCCCCTCCCCTGCCATGGCAACCAGCAAATGCTCGGTACCAATAAACTCATCTTTGAGTCTACCTGCCTCATCGCCTGCAATCTTTAATAGCTGGGCAATGCGCGGTGTAGCGTAAATCTGCGCCGCCTCATAAGCCACCTTGGGAGACTTCTCCAGCGTGGCTGCTAACTCCCGTTTCACCGCCTCAACATCAACTCCAAGCTCCTTCAAAATGTCGCCGACCAGCCCCTTCTCCTGAAGTAGCAGTGCCATCAGAATATGCTCCACATCCCACTGGCTGTGGTGATACTGGCGAACCAATTCTTGAGAAGCAGCCAGCGCCTCCTGGGCTTGCTCCGTAAATTTCTCCTGTTGCATAGTTTATTCACCTCCCCTTAATCTTCTTACTTCTGACTCCAACTCCATTATCTGATTCTGCATCTCATTCATACGCTGAGACATGCGTAAAAATACCTCTACTCCTGCCAGGTTAATGCCGAGGTCATCCATCAAGGTCTTTACCCTACGGAGCAGAGCTATATCTCGCTCGGAATACAAACGGATATTACCCTCTGACCGGGATGGCTCAACTACGCCAATCCTCTCATAATAGCGCAATGTATGAACCTGCACACCGACCATCCTGGCAGCTACGCTTATTACGAAACGAGGTTCGTCATTATCTATATCCATAATCACCTCCGACTTTAACTGTCTGGCCTCAGCTGTCTGAGCTTCTCGAACAATCTCTTTTCCTCTGCTGACAGTTTCTCGGGCAACACAATATTGGTCCTTACCAGCAGGTCACCCCGGGAGGGCTTGCCTAAATGAGGCATACCCCTCCCGGAAAGGCGGAATACCTTTCCGTTCTGAGTCTCGGGGGGAATTTTCAAGGCAAGCTTGCCGTCAATATTGGGTACCTGAACCTCCCCACCCAGCATTGCCACCGTTAACGGAACGGTCGCCACCACATACAGGTCATCACCCTTTCGTTCAAATAACTGGTGGGGCTTAACTGAGGTTATCAAGTAGAGGTCACCATTGGTTCCACCAAGCCCCGGCTCTCCTTTGCCGGCAATGCGAACCCGAGACCTGTCTCTAACGCCGGGCGGTATTTTCACCTCCAGACGCTTAACCCTAGACATCACTCCGGCACCCCGACATACCGAGCAGGGTACATTTTGTATATACCCGGTTCCCTGACAGGTAAAGCAGGGCTCCCTGCTCTCAAGAGCAATAGTACGTTTGGTGCCATGGTAGGCTTCTTCCAGAGTGACTTCAACCGGATGCTCTATATCCCGTCCCCGTCTGGGTCTAGTCCGCTGAGTCCGAAATCCACCTCCAAACAGGCCGTTAAACAAACTGCCCAAATCAGCCTCTTCAAAACGGAAGCTGGTGCCACCCCGACTGAAATCCCGGAATGGTGGCTGTTGGTATCCCGCCCGGGCAAACTGGTCAGCATGCTGCCACTGGTCACCAAATTGGTCATACTTCTGCCGATTCTCCTTGTTGGCAAGAACCTCGTAAGCCTCGTTTATCTCCTTAAACCTGGCTTCAGCCGACCTGTCGCCAGGATTGACATCAGGGTGATATTTACGCGCCAGCCGCCGGTAAGCCTGCTTTATCTCCCGCTCGCTGGCATTGCGATTTACTCCCAATATGCCGTAATAATCCTTACCCGCCATCTTTCTCACCGGAATCATTATAAATCTTTTTGCAATATCTGTCAATAATAGACTAGGTTTTTTAGCATAATATTATACTAAAACCTGATAAATTTTTATTAAATATGCGCTATCATGGTGAGGAAAGCCGAAGAAAGTCAGAGCAGTGCAATTTGGATGTGGTCCTATCGGGTGCAGGGTCATCAGATTTGCCTTGCAGAGACCTGATATTGAGATGGTTGGCGCTATTGATATTGACCCGAACATGGTAGGACGCGATTTGGGTGATGTTGTTGGTCTTGATAAGAAACTTGGGGTCAGAGGATTTGACATCTTTGATGCCATTTGTTAAAGTTCCTTCTGATACAAAGGAAGGACTGAGGCAAGAGCTTAGAAGATTGGGGAAACTAAAGTAGTATTTAGAACAGGTGGCAAATGGGGGGCATTTCCAACTCGGATTTGCCCTCCTTACCTTTGTGTTGAAAGGGGCAAAGTTGAATAAAACAGCAGATGTAGTAGTCATAGGGGGAGGAGTTATTGGTTGCTCAGTGGCCTATTACTTAGCAAAGAAAGGGACTAAGGTAATCGTAATAGAAAAAAGGGAGGGATTATGTTTCGGTTCTTCTGGAAGAAATAACGGGGGGTGCCCTGTTTCACCCTTTGAATCACCTGTTCTGGAGCTTGTACGGGAAAGCCTAAAGCTATATAAGAACTTATCTGAGGAGATAGGATACGATATTGAGTATCAGAACACAGGGTTTTTAATGTACAGTAAAAATGAAGAGCAGTACCCCGATATGGAAAGGAAAGCCCAAAATTTACGCAGAAGCGGGGTAAACGTCCGCCTCATAGAAGGAAATGAAATGCGGGAACTGGAACCTAGCTTGGCGGCAGATGTAATTGTTGGAATAGAGGAGCAGGAGGAGTCTAGCCTAGTGAATCCATTTAAGGTAAATTATGGGTTTGCACATGCCGCGAGAAAACTGGGAGCAGAGTTCCTTCTTTCTACAGAAGTCAAAGAAATTGAGATAAATAAAGGTACTATTACATCTGTTATTACCGATAGAGGGAAAATAAAAACTAATTTTGTGGTCCTTGCTGCCGGGGCATGGTCTCCCGAAATTGGGAAAATGCTCGGTCTTACCATACCTGTCAAACCACAGAGGGGACAAATTATAGTGACCGAGCCTGTCCCACTTAATGAAAAATGGAGGTTTCTAGAAGAAGCCGTTTATTTGACTACAGCCTTTGATGCCGAAGCAGCTAAAAAATCTAAAGACCCGGGAATGAAACTCGGAATCGCAGGAGCTTTTCACCAAAACAATACTGGAAATTGGACTATAGGAAGTAGCCGCGACCTTGCCGGCTATGATAACCAGGTAACAATGCCAACAGTAAAATATTTGGCAAAAAGGGCTATCAAATTCATGCCCAAGCTCAAGGATGTTAATTGTATTAGAATGTTTGCTGGATTCAGACCAATCTGTTATATGGATGGTCTCCCAATTTTAAGCAAAGTGGACAATCCTTCGGGCCTGGTTATAGCTACCGGGCACGCCGGGGATGGGGTTACCCTGGCTCCGCTAACGGGAAAATTAATATCAGAACTGATAACAGAAGATAAAACTTCAATACCAATTGATGCTTTTACCTTTTCCAGGTTTAAACATATGAACTAAATGACCAAGAAGGATAAATTGAAGAAATAAAAAAATCGTGTAACTACAAAAGACAAAAAGAAGGAAGGAAAGAAGTGGCTACATTAAATAGAAGAGTCCAGGCAGGGGTGGAAAGAGGTAAATGCTTTGAGATAGAAGTAGACGGAGAGCAGATTTTGGCATATGAAGGGGAGACCATTGCTACTGCCCTTCTGGCAGCAGGG
>DATKVW010000102.1:0-3211 GCA_035529875.1 Dehalococcoidales bacterium
CGGTGCCACTCAATTAATTGGCGCAGCCAACCTATCCGCTCCTCAAAGTGTATGTCCCTTTTTTCACCCTCTTTATAACGCCAGTGAGCAGCTACTCCATATTCAGCGGTATGGTGCATCTGGTGAGTACGAATCTGTATCTCCAGCGGGGCACCACGGCACATTACTGCGGTATGTAACGACTGATACCCGTTTAGCTTGGGGCTGGCAATAAAGTCATCAAACCCATCAGGCAGAGGATGCCACAGGCTATGGATAATCCCTAAGGCATTATAACAATCAGGTACAGTATCAACCAGTACCCGGATAGCGAGCAGGTCGTGTATTTTGTCAAAGTCCCTGCCCAGAGCAGTATACCTCTCCACTTTTTGGTAGATGCTGTAGATATGCTTGGGCCGCCCCGATATTTCCGCTTTCAAACCTACCTTGTCAAACTCACTGCTCAAAATCTGAATTACCTGAGCAATGAAGTCCTCCCGCTGCGTCCGCCGGGCAGCAATCAGGTTAGCAATGCGGCGATATTTCTCTGGCTCCAGATAGCGAAAAGATAAGTCCTCCAACTGCCACTTCAGCTCCCATATCCCGAGGCGATGAGCCAGAGGGGCATATATTTCCAGCGTCTCCTGGGCAATGCTGCGCTGTTTTTCCAGGGATAGAGCATTCAGTGTGCGCATATTATGTAGCCTATCCGCAAGCTTGATAAACACCACGCGGAGGTCCTCAGCCATTGCCACCAGCAGCTTGCTCAGGTTGTCCGCCTGCGATTCTCTGGGCGCTGTTTCTTCGGGGAGTTGCAGGGAAAGCTTTTCTAACTTAGTCGCACCGTCAACTAATTTGGCTACCTCCGCACCAAACCTGGCTTCAATCTCCGAAATAGGTACCCCACAATTTTCAGGAACATCATGCAGCAGGGCTGCGGCCAGAGAGGCAGCATCAAGCTGAAGCTCAGCTAAGATTAAAGCCACCCGCAGTGGATGCTGAATGTAGGGCTCGCCTGACTTACGCACCTGCCCCTTATGGGCTTTCATAGCGTAATCGTATGCCTCCTCCACCAGAGTTGTCTTCTCTGATGGAAGATACTCTTTAACCTTACCTATAAGTTGATTAAAAGTCATTACTCCCCACAACAGTCAAGATTATATTTTAAGTATAGCGCAGTAGGACTGATGTTACAAAATCAAGCTCCGCCCCTTCAAACTACCCCTGGATAAATAAACTCTGGTTTACAATAGGGATTAAATCCGCCTATAATATTAACTTAACGGGGCGTAGCGCAGTTTGGTTAGCGCGCAGCGTTCGGGACGCTGAGGCCGGAGGTTCAAATCCTCTCGCCCCGACTTTTACAGTATTATTCTTCTACCCGCTTCGCCTCTTCCCACAGAATGTTTTGCTCGTTGAAGGATAGCTGGGCAAGGTTTACCCCTCGTTGGCAGCAGACCTCTTCCATATAGGAGAAACGCCGATAAAACCGTTTATTAGCTTCCCGCAGCGCTGCCTCAAGGTCAATGCCCATCCGCCGGGCAATATTAGCCAGAGTGAATAGCAGGTCGCCAAACTCCATCTCCTTCTGCTTCTGGTTTTCCGCCTGCCTAAATTCGTTCACCTCTTCCGCCAGCTTATCAATAACACCTTCAATATCTTCCCAGTCAAAGCCCACCCGAGCCACCCGGCTTTGAATCTTCTGGCTATAGGCTAGAGCCGGCATCTGCTTAGGCACACTGTCCAGCATAGAGGTATCGTCTTCCCTCTCTTCCTGCTTTAGCTCCTCCCAGTTTTGCGCTACTTCAGTGGCATCCTTCACCTTCTTGGAGCCAAAGACGTGGGGGTGGCGATGAATCAGCTTGGTATTGATACTGCTAATTACGTCTCCCAATTCAAATTCCCCGGCTTCGGTGGCAATCTGGCTGTGAAAAACAATCTGCATCAGCAGGTCGCCTAACTCGGTGCAAAGCTTCCCTGAATCCCCTTCGTCCAGAGCCTCCAATACCTCGTAGCACTCCTCCAGCAGATTCTTTCGGAGCGAAGCATGGGTCTGCTTCTTATCCCAGGGACAGCCATCGGGAGCTCGTAACCTGGCTATAATCTCAACCAGGGTGGCAAATTGATTTAAATTCTGCGGTAAGGACATCATCTACCTCTGGGAAACTTCTTATATTAGGGTCAAGTAAAGTGCAATTTTAACATAGCCTCTGCTTTAACTCAAAGGCAGTATCATTCCGACAAACTGCCTCTGTCCCCTCAAGAACTCGGCGGCAGACATAGCACGCTTTCCTTCCAGCTGAACCGTTAATATCCCCAAAACTCCGTCTCCAGTTCCCACCCCAAATCCAGCCCCCGGTTTTCCAGTACTACGGGGCAGAGCCACGACTTGCCCCACCTCAACAGTCTTCTCCCCGGGTAGAGGCACCGCTTCCATAATCTTAAGCTGCTTGCCCTGCCATCTGGTATAGCCCCCGGGCCAGGGCTGGAAGGCACGCACCCGCCGCCATATATCCACCGCCGGTAAATGCCAGTCAATTTCACCCTCATCCTTGGTAATAGATTCAGAATAGGTGGCTTCAGCTTCATTCTGGGGGTGGGGGGTGATTTCACCTCTAGACCAGCTGACCAAAACCTCCTGAAGTAACCGGGCCCCTGTCTGAGACAGCTTGCCGGCAAGAGAGCCGGTGGTATCCTGAGGAGAAACGGGAATCTGCGCCTGGGCTAACACCGGTCCGGTATCAAAACCCTTATCCATTAACATGATGCTTACCCCGGTAAACTCATCACCCGCCAGAATAGCCGCTGCCACTGGTGAAGCACCCCGATGCCTGGGTAATAGTGAGGGATGAATATTAATACACCCATAGCGGGGGATATCTAAAACTGATTGGGGTAAAAGTTGACCGAAGGCAGCCACAACGATAACATCAGGGTGAAAGTTGACCAGTTGCTCCGCCACCTCGGCTCTATTCAAGCTAACTGGCTGCACTACCGGCAGCCCCCAGTGTACCGCTGCCCTCTTCAGCGGGGAAGAAACTAAGGAACGTCCCCTGCCCGCTGGTTTATCGGGCTGGGTATAAACAGCAACCACCTGATATCCATTAAGCACAAGGTGTTCCAGAGGAGGAACAGCAAACTCCGGGGTGCCCATAAAAACTATTCTCAACTCAAACCTCCTAGGACTAAATTCTAACATTAAAAAAATTTCGTAACAAATAGCCAACTCATA
>DATKVW010000103.1:0-3420 GCA_035529875.1 Dehalococcoidales bacterium
CCCAGTGCAATCTTATCGCTTTCTCCATCTAACAGCACACCTTGAGCATAGATAGTGTGGGTATCCGCTACGGGAGTAATCTTCACATGAGTTGTAGTCGTAACAACTGGAGCAGTATAGGCATAAGTGCCTGGCAAGGGAGTTTCTGCTATCACAAGCGGCAGTTTCTCTATGTCCTCCCAAGCGTAACCTGTTAGACCGGTCATACCAGTAGATTGTGCGGTTAATAGAGTCGGCTTACCGGTGACCTGTAACGAACCGGATATCCCTATTTTGTCGTCGAAGGGATATGAGCCCTCAAAGCCCTTAGCAAAGGCTTCGAACGATAGTGCTCCTCCCACTGCCATCGGCATCACGATGAAGCAGTTCCTTTTCGTTCCGCCCTGCACATCAGTGTGGAAAGCTATCTGCCCATAAGTATCTCCTACAATGAGATTCCCATCAAGAGATACTTCGCCGCCGGCTATCGGGCCTGCAATGAACTCTCTAAACTTATCGGTTGAGCCGTGGCTAGTAACATCAATGGTATCCCTCGACTGAGAAGGGCCAGAGATACTTAGTATCTCCAGCACCTTGCGATAGTTCCAGATTAGAAACGTCCCAAACCCTGGTACTCCACTAGTCATACTATACCTCCTAATGCTTGTATTTCCATGCTGTGCTCCTTAAGCAGCTGTTAATACTGGTTTTCCAGTGACCTTGATGGTTCCAGAAAGTGAAATCTTGTCATCAAAGGGATAATTTATGGAAAAGGCGGTTATGTAGCCATTCCCTGCCACCCCAGGAGCACTCGCGTATCCAGGCATCTTGATTATCCATGCCCTTACCTGCCCTGTCTGGAAATCGGTGTGCATGGCAATCTGCCCATCTGAATCCCCCTTGATGAAGTTCCCCTCAAATGAAATCTCGCCACCATCGTGGAGTCCAGCTACAAATTCTCTGAATCCACTGGCCGAACCGTGGCTGGTAACATCAATGGTATCCATTGACTCTGTTGGTCCTGAGATGCTGGTGAGCTCTGCTAAGTCTTCACCGTTCCAGCTAAGAAGTGTCCCGAATCCTGATACTGCCTCTGTCATGTCCTTTACCTCCTACCTTTTTAGTGTTGCCCCAATTTGGGCATCTTTCTTATTTTCTTAAATGGGAATAAGCCCATACTTTGCCAAAATAGGCGTAATTTTCTGTAGATGCTCTTCATCTGGATAATATAAAACCGTCACCTCTGCCACTTCCCCCAGATGCAATCTGATGTCAAGATTCACGACTTTAGCGAGACCTAATGCTTCACAGATTTCTTTTCCCACGGTACTAGCCTCAACGCATTTACCCATATTGCTTACCTCCTACCGTTTTAATTAGAAAAGCCCTCTTTTTGAGGGCTGATATTGATAATTTAGAACTATTTTAATATCGCCTATGTTTTGTCAAGCATTAACGTTTCAGTAAGGCACCTAGCTGACTGTCCTTCAGCCATTTGAGATTGAATTGCATAGCGTAATGCCATATCCCCGACTCAATCTCAGGCACAAAACCATCTGTCTGAATCCACAGATAGCACTCTGTTGTCTCATCGGTTGTGAAGTCTAACCCATCAAGCAATGTCATAATCAACTTTCGTATAACCAATATCTCATCGGCATTGGGCGAATCTGACCAGATATCTAAGTAGTAAGTACATCTAGCCTGTGGCGACCAGTCAGCTAGTATTCCCATATCTATGCGATGAACCAAATAAGGGAACTCGGCATCTGGTTCTGCCCATGTAAGATATAGACGAACTGTTCCCCCCATAGCCGTTTTGAGGTCATCGTCATTTGTCAGCAAATTATAAATATATGTCAGTAGGCTCTTTTGTATATCAACAGTCATTGAAGCCACTTCCTTGAGAGGATAGATTTAACCTTCGATAATGCCTTCTCAAAAGAAATGCGAAGCCATGGTCTAGGGGCCATATTGCGAGTACCGAATTCAGTCATCTTCCCCTGTATCTTATTGGTGCCTACCATCCCGATAACCGTCCTGCCCTCGCCTTCGACTGAGGTCTTGATAGATTGCCTCAACTGACTCGTGGCTTGTGCTGGAGGTTCACCCGGGGCGGAAGCCGTATAATATCTCCTTGTCCCAGGAACCTGATAAGTTCTGCCTGAGCGACTGCCGGATAAGGTCTCCAGTGCCTGATTCCTCACGACATTCACAGCTTCAGCCATCCTTTGGCTGGCGGTATCTTCAATAGCTTTGAGCACTTCCTTGGTATGGAATACTAACTTGACCTCTGTCCCCATTTACATTTCCTTCACGGCTATTGTGGTATTCCCATCTATAATCTGGGGTGGCTCTACGGGCTCCAGTGTCTTATCCCCCCACTTAAACCTATTACTCCCAAGATTAAACGATACAATGCCTCTCATCACTATCCTGTGGCTGACCTCGCTCTGGAGCTGTTGATAGACTGCCCTTGCTTTAGCATCCAGGTGAATCACCCGGGCATGTCTGGTCTCAACCGGCTTCCAAACTATGCTCTCACCGAGCGGACCCGGGGTGGTAGTCTTTTCCTGAATTTGGACTCTATCCCGTAATAAATTACTTAACATTACAGCACATCCATCCTCAGTGGATTGAGTAATTCTAAAGCCCGGCTTGGCATTTTGTAACTCGTAGAGCCTAGCCCACTTATATTGATGCTGTCTATCTTATCGCCTCGATTCTCAAACAAATCAGCCACGATTAAAAGCACGGCAGCCACAGCGTCAGGTAGCAAAGCTTGGACGGCTGCTCTAGTTTCAGCACTCCCCGCCGTGTAAACCACAACAATCTCATAATCTCCTGGCCAGACTACGAGATGGTATATCCGTCCAATGGAAAGCCGTTGGCTATAGGTAGTGAGTGCATCGCCACCGATGGTTATACTGGATATGCTATCAGCGACTACTGGCTGCTTATAGAGCTTCAGGACTTGCTTGTTGTCACCGATATGCGTCTCGGTTATCTCACGCTGGACAAAAGCCCGCTCGGTATAGTCCTCAGCTTTCTTGGTGGCTGCCTCTATGAGCGTCTCAAGCAGGTCATCATCATAAGCCTCAAAAGTATCCTCAGTGGCAGTATAGTCATAGCTGGCGGTGATGCCCTCCTCATTAGCTGGCTTACCGGCGGCGGTAAATGTCAGTGCGGTGCCGGAGTAAGTATAATGTGTGGTCTCGGTTTTGAGGATAGAGTCAACATAGACCTTTAACGTTCCCTCAAGTGGTGCATGGTCGAGAGTAAAAGCAACAATTGTTCCGTCTCCCAGTCCGACATACTCAGCATCCACTTTCAAACTGGCGGCGTGGTCCAATCTTAAATAATTTTTCGCTTGAACTAAATCCACTAATGCCGTTGGTAATAAAGTCATTTTATTCCACCTTTCCGCCTAGATTATGACTG